>CAMNHG010000034.1 GCA_946539105.1 uncultured Clostridia bacterium
TATACGCCGTCATACTCGAAAGAATAGCCGCCTTGTCGGGATCCTTCTGCGCCTCGTTGAGTGCCTCTGCAAATACATCGTACTCAACAAATTCAATGTTATTGCCGCTATTATTCATCTGGCGGATAATATCGCCGAGCGGCAGAGTGTGGTTGTTAACAGCGTTAAACACACAGCAAGCCTGCGGCGTTTTTGCCAGCTTAAGGAAGGCTTCGCACGAACGGTCAATCGGTCCCATACAAACCTGGTTTTCAATCATTGCGTACGGGAAGCAGCCAAGCAGGCTGTAGCTGCGAAGTCTGCCCATAAAGTTGTTGGTGAGGAAGTTAATCTGAAATTCGCCGTCAGATTCACGCGCGGCAAGTGTGCCTACGCGGATAACCTTAGCGTCCAGACCGTCAGCGGCGGCTTCAAGAACCTTCCTCTCGCCCATCAGCTTTGACGAGGTGTATTTATTATCGAGAGTCTGTCCGAAGTACAGCGACTGCTCGTCAAGGTCAGCCCTGCTGAGCTTTTCCATATCGTCTGTTGTACCCGAAACGGAAACGGTTGAGAAGTGAATCAGCCTTGCGCCGATCTTCTCGCACAGCTTAATGGAGTTAACCGCACCGCCTACGTTGATATCCTCAATGTCGGTGCCGTTTGAAAAGTGTTTTACATTTGCTGCGCAGTTAAACACGGTGTTAATCGGCAGGCTTTCAAACGGTTCAAAGAACTTATAATCCGTTACGTCGCCGTTTAATACCTCGACGCGCTCTTCAAATTCCTTTTCCAAATCCGTGCCGAAGTAATAGAACATAATGTTTTCCAGTCGTTCGCGGGCTGTGTCAAACTTGCCCTTACGAATCATACAGTATGCCTTGCCGCTTTCGCGTTTAAGAAATTCGGCAAGCAGATGCGCGCCCATATAGCCTGTGGCACCGGTAATCATAACGTTTCCGAGGTCACGGAGCGGCTCGGACCGGAACGCTTCGACTGTGTTTTTGGAAAGCAGTTCGTTTATCTTTGTATAGTCGTAATCGTCAAAATCAAACAGCTTGTTTGTATCGTTAACCTCGCCGTCCTTAAACAGCTCTGCCAAGGCGCGCGGAGTTGTGTACTTGAACACGTCGCCGTAGGTAATCTCAAAGCCGTTTTCGGAAGCGTCAAGCACTACGGAGGTAACAATCAGCGATGTTCCGCCGATTTCAAAGAAGTCGTCGGTCGCGCCTACGCGATCCAGCTTAAGTGCCTTTTTAAATGACTCGCAGAAAAATTCCTCAGTAGCGTTGGCAGGAGCAACAAACTCTCCGAGGCTAACCGGTACGGGATCCGGCAACAGCTTAATATCGGTTTTGCCGTTAGCTGTCATCGGCATTTCGTTGAGCTGAAGATAAGCAGTGGGCACCATATAGTGAGTGAGGTGCTTTTTCAGCTCATCGCGAAGCTCGTCGATGACAATTTCCTTATCTGCGGTAAAGTAAGCGCAGAGGTTGTCCTGGCCGTTTAGCTTGCGGATAATAACCGCAACCTTCTTCATACCCGGCTGTGCGGCGATTAAGCCCTCAATTTCGCCGAGCTCAATTCTGAGACCTCTCAGCTTAACCTGATTATCGAGTCTGCCGAGAATATGAACCATTCCGTTCTTATCCCACTTTGCGTAGTCGCCCGAGCGGTACATACGCGCGTTATCGTACTCAACAAACGCCGCGGCGGTCTTTTCGGGCAGGTTCTTGTAGCCCTTGGCAACGCCGATTCCGCCGATATAAAGCTCACCGATTACGCCGTAGGGCGAAGCGTCGCCGAATTTATCCACAATAATTTCATTATAGTTAAGGAGTGGTCTGCCGACGGTTACGTACTCGGCGTCGGTCAAATCGGCCGCGTTACATGATACGGTAATCTCGGTCGGGCCGTAGGTGTTGACAATCTTTATGTCTGACGAGCACTTCTTAATATCGTCGCGCAACGCGATGGGATAACCCTCGCCGCCGGACATAACCAGCTTGCACTTGGCAAGCGCGTTTTTGAACGGCTCATAGTCCATATACTGCTGTAAACGCGACGGTGTGGCGTTGATACAGTCAACATTGTATTTGTCCATAAGCTCCGCCAAAGCTCTGGGATCGTTCATCTCGTCCTCGGCGGCAAATACCAATGTTTTGCCGTTACAGAAAGAGGCTGTGTGCTCCTTGAACGACATATCAAACGATACGGTTGTTACCGAAAGGTATGTAGTTACATTATTTTTAAGATAATAAATATGCGAGTTAGCCGGGTGAGGCGTGAGGTAGTTGCAGATACCCCTGTGATGGAGCATAACGCCCTTGGGCTTACCTGTTGAACCCGAGGTGTAAATCATATAGCTGAGTTCGCGGTCGCTTATTTCAACATCGGGATTACCGGTTTTATCGCCCTTAAGGATATCGGCAACATCAATCGCCTTTTCCGCGGGATAATCGGCGAGCTTGTCGCTTGTGGTGATGATAAACGACGCCTCGCTGTCGGCGATAATATGATTAATTCTGTCGGCAGGATACTGCGGATCGCACGGAATAAACGCCGCGCCTGCCTTATTAACGCCGAACAGACAAGCAAAGAAACAGCTTTCTCTCGGGAGAAGAAGCGCTACGCTGTCGCCGGTCTTAATGCCCCTGTCAATCAGGTTATTAGCTACGATATTGGCTTTTTCGTTGAGCTCGCGATAGGTTAAGGTTGCGTCCTTTGCGATTAAAGCTGTCTTATCGGCGTTTTCTGCCGCACTGCGCTCAAACATTTTATGAAGCAGAGTTTCGGTAAGTTCCGCCTTTGCCTCGGTCTTGAAGCCGTCGAGCACTTTTTTCTGCTCCTCGGGCAGAGCAAGAACATCACGAACAGTTTTTGCGTTGCTGCCGAGCAGACTTAAGGTATGCTTAAGCTGACCGATAAAGTTCTCAACAACAGCGTCCTCAAACAGCTCTGAGGAGTACTGAACCATAAAGTGAAGTCCCTTCGCGCCCTTTCTGATTACAATGCCGATATCACGACCCATTTTTTGAAGCGGAGAATAAAGCTCAACGCTTAAACCGTCCTTGTCGTACGCGGGCGGATTCCACATAAAGTTAACGCTCACGTCAAACATCGGATTACGTGATTCATCTCGCTGTTTAACGAACTCGGCAACAACATCCTCAAACGGCAGGTACGCGCCGTAGGTCGCGTTGCGCACGGCTGTGCTTACAGACTGCAAATAGTCGCTGAGCGCAGCTGTTCTCTGCGGTTTTACACGCACAGGAGCGGTATTTACAAACATACCGATAACTCCGTCGGCGTCTGCCGGGCGCATATTTGTCGGGATACCGAGCACTACATCCTCGGAAGCGGTGTATTTGCCGAGAACCATCGAAACTGCCGAGAATATCAGTTCAAACTCAGTAACACTGAAAAAGCGCGCGGTGTTGTCTATGTTTTTAAGTTCATCGTTGTTATAGTCAAAAGAAATTTCTTTGTCTGAAAGCGGATGCACCTTCGGGCGTTTTCCCTTTACAGGCATTTCATTTACCGGAACTCCGTCGGCAAACAGCTCGTGATAGAAAGCCATACCGCTCTCATATTTTGCGTCAAGACTGTCGTCATACAAATCTGACAGATCAATCTCAGCGGCGGTTACCTCTTTGCCGTTCAAGCCGTCAATAAGCTCCTGAACAAAGGTCTTTGCTGAACCGCCGTCAAAAGCGATGTGATGAATCGCCATATGAAGAATTACGCTGCCGTCAGCAACCGAATAAAGGGTAGGACGAACGGGAATTGCCGTATTTAGATTAAACGGCACTGCGTAATCGTCGATTAACTTAATAACTTCCTCGCGTGAAGAAGCGGTTTTCTCGACAATTTCGGGTGTTTTGTCAGTCAAAATGCGAACAGGAAGTCCGTTTTCCTCGCCGTAATAAGATGTAAACGCCTCGTGAGCCCTAAACACCTCGTTAAGTGATTTTTTAATAGTGTCTAAATCAGAGCCCTTGATAATTGCGGCAATGTTGAGGTTATAAACCGTTGAGTTTTCATTGAGCTTTTGCTCAAGGTACATTCCGCGCTCGGAGGGAGTAAGCGGATAAACTCTCGCCTTCTTCTCCTTCTTAACGCGCTCTTTTCTGCTTGCCTTTTGAATAAGCAGGCGTTCTATCATCCTGGGAGTTTTGCCCGAGAAGATATCGGCTGTGGTAATTTTATAAACTCCGCACTTTTCCGATACCATCGCGCACTTAATCGAATCACCGCCGAGAGCGAAGAAATCGTCATCTACGCCGACGTTCTCTACGCCGAGAATTTCCTCGAAAGCAGAGCAAAGAACCTTTTGCATATCGGTTTCAGGTGCGATATACTCATTCTTAAAGCTGCCTGCCTCGGGAGCTTTAAGGGCGTTTCTGTCGAGCTTGCCGTTTTGATTAACGGGCAGCTTGTCGAGCTTTACAAAAAAAGCGGGAATCATATATGACGGCAGCTTTTGAGCGATATCGGCTTTTAACTCGTCGGGATTTACAGGCGAGCTCTCAACATAATACGCTACAAGGTAAACCTGACCGTACTGATTCTTAAAATCCTTAAGTGCGGCGTCGTGAATACCGTCTGTCTGCTTAATAATCGCTTCAATCTCGCCGGGCTCAACACGCTGACCGTTGATTTTTACCATCCAGTCCTTGCGGTTGAGGTAAATAATATTGCCGTCCTCGACCTTTTTGACGATATCGCCGGTTTTGAGCAGCTTTGAGTAGCCGTCCCGATCCTTAAAGGGATTGTCAACGAAGGTTTTTGCGGTTTGCTCCGGCAAGCCTACATATCCGTCGGCAAAGATTCCGGCTAGGCAGAGCTCGCCTTCGTCGGTCTCTTCCCCGTTTTCATCGAGGATATATGTGCGGACATCGCCTATCGGCTTACCAATCGGAGTATTTTCATACGGCTTGTCTATTTTAAGCGCGAGAACCGCACCGGCGGACTCGGTCTGACCGTACATTACATAAATATCATAATCATCGCTGTAGGTGTTGGATACGCGCTCGCTTCCTGTAAATACCGTGTGCAGGCAATCGCCTTTTTGCTTAAATACTTTAAGCATTTTCGGGCTGATAAAGGTACGGTTAATTTGATTTTCCTCAATATAATCAGCCAAAAGCACCGGATCGCGCATTGCCTCAAACGGCATTAAATATGCTACGATTCGAGCACAAAGCGGAGCGAACACGCCCTGAACAGACGCAACAAAGGTAAACGGCGCGCCTAATGCCGCGTGTGCACCTTCGGGAGTATCAGCATAACACACATAACGCATAACCGAATCGGTAATGCTCGCGTGCGAATGGAGCACGCCCTTGGGCTTTCCGGTTGAACCCGAGGTATAAATCAAAAGCGAGGGATCTTCGGGATTTGGAACAGCAAGCTCCTCCAAGGGAGTTTCATTTTCGATTCCGCGCAAAAATTTTTCGTTGATAACAGCCTTTGCGCCGCAGTTGCCGCGGATATACTCCAAACGCTCCTCGGGATATGTAGGAGACAACGGCGCGAACGCCGCGCCTACCATCCAAACAGCGTACATCGCTGCGATGTACTCTTTGTTACGAGGAAGCTCAATAGTAACAAAGTCGCGGTTTTTAACGCCCATTTTACTTAGCTTGGCGGCAATTTTACGCGCATAAGCATCGAACGCGCTGTATGTAAAATAATTGTTCTCTCCCTGATCTACAATTATGGTATAGTCAGGGTAAGCGGTTACATTTTGTCTGATTTTGCTGATAATGTCATTCACGTTAATCTTCCTTTCTATTTGATAAATTGCTATACTCTTTAATTATAATACATATTTGTTTGATTGTCACGTATTTTTCGTTAAAAATAACTAAATTTTACATATCGGATTGATTTTTAACTTTTCTAAAGCAATTATAACAAACAGACTGCAACAAAACCATAACAAATTGCAGAAAAAAGTGCGATAAAACCAAACGGCTTTATCGCACAATTAAACTTAGATTAAATTATTTTACCATCGAAGCAACTTCAGCAGCGAAATCGTCCTGTCTCTTCTCGATTCCCTCGCCCTTCTCAAAGCGAACGAACTTAACGATGTCGATGTTACCGCCGAGCTCCTTGGCTGTGTTCTTAGTGTACTGAGCAACTGTGAGCTTGTTGTCCTTAACAAACTCCTGGTCTACAAGGCAGTTCTCCTTGTAGTACTTATTAATCTTACCCATTACAATCTTATCAGCGATAGCCTCGGGCTTACCCTCGTTGATAACCTGCTGGCGCATAACCTCTTTTTCGTGGTCGATAACCTCAGCGGGAACGTCGTCTCTTGTGAGGTAAGGAGTGTTAAGAGCCGCGATCTGCATTGCAACGTCCTTGCCGTAAGCAATGAACTCGGGCTTTGCAGCGAGGTCTGTATTGAAGTTTACGAGAACGCCAATCTTGCCGCCTGCGTGAACATAAGCAACGCAAGTGCCTTCCATACGCTCAAAACGGCGAATCTGAATGTTCTCGCCGATTGTAAGAACCTTCTCCTGGAGAAGCTCTGCAACAGTCTTGTCTGAGCCTGCAGCCTGAAGCGCGAGGAGAGCCTCAACGTCAGCGGGGTTCTGCTCGATTACAGTAGCCGCGCAAGCCTTAACAAACTCCATAAATGAGTCGTTCTTTGCAACGAAGTCAGTCTCTGCGTTAACCTCGATTACAACACCAACCGAGTTGTCGTCGCTTGTAGTAGCGTAAGCAACACCCTCGGCAGCGATTCTGCTTGCCTTTTTAGCCTGCTTTGCAAGACCCTGCTCTCTCAAAAAGTCAATAGCCTTGTCCATATCGCCGTCAGCCTGAACGAGTGCCTTTTTGCAGTCCATCATGCCGCAGCCTGTTTTTTCTCTGAGTGCTTTTACATCCTGAGCTGTAAATGCTGCCATTATGAAAACATCCTTTCAAATAGTGATAGTAATATTAGTATTAATTATTCCTCGACAGGAGCTTCCTCTGCTGTATCTTCAGCAGCGGCTGCGCCCATCTGACCCTCTTTACCCTCGATTACAGCGTTAGCCATAGCACCGGCGATGAGCTTAACCGCGCGGATAGCGTCGTCGTTGCCGGGGATTACGTAGTCGATTTCATCGGGATCGCAGTTTGTATCAACAATAGCAACAATCGGGATGTTGAGCTTCTTTGCCTCTGAAACGGCAATTCTTTCTTTTCTGGGGTCAACAATGAAGAGTGCGCCGGGCATCTCTGTCATATCCTTGATACCGCCCATAAACTTCTCGAGCTTATCAATCTCAAGGTTGAGCTTGATAACTTCCTTCTTGGGAAGAAGATCAAATGTGCCGTCCTCCTGCATAGCTCTGAGCTGCTTAAGACGGGCAATTCTTCTGCGGATTGTAGCAAAGTTTGTGAGCATACCGCCCAGCCATCTTGCGTTTACATAGTAAGCGCCTGCACGCTCTGCCTCTTCCTTAATGGAATCCTGAGCCTGCTTCTTAGTACCTACAAAGAGTACATTCTTACCCTCTGCGGAAATCTCACGAACAAAGTTGTAGGCTTCCTCGAGCTTTTTAACGCTCTTCTGAAGGTCGATGATGTAGATACCGTTACGTTCTGTGAAGATGTACTCAGCCATTTTAGGGTTCCATCTTCTTGTCTGGTGACCGAAGTGTACGCCGGCCTCCAGGAGTTGTTTCATAGAAACTACTGCCATTTTTATTTCCTCCTTAGGTTAAAACCTCCGCCGTGCCTTGGTTTTTGCCGGGATAAATACCTGCACAAAAAAAGCGCAGTCACCTTGCCGGCAGGCACAGGCGTGCGAATTGCTTATATATTATACCACAAAATATAAAAAAATCAAGTGCTTTTTTTCAAAACACTTGATTTCTTTAAGTTAATTAAATTATGTACTTAATTACTCGTTGAGATCAAAGAATCTCATTCCGCAATACTCGGTAACGAAGTTCTGAGTTTCGTGCCAAGCACTCTGTCCGATGTAGAAAACAAGGATTCTGTGGTTTACAGCGGAACCGCCCTGGTCAAAGATAAAGGAAACAGCTTCCTTTACAGCTGAGTTAGGCTCGGTTGCTGTTGAACCGTAGTAACCATAGTCAGAAATAATCTCATCTATAGAAGTTGTATTTGAACGAACCATAGCGTCTCTGATGCACTGCGCTACAAGTGAAGCTCCGTAATAGCCTGTGGAGCCTGCCTCGCCCATTACAAGTCTTTCGAGCTTAGCTCTGTCATATGAAGAAAGGCTTAAGCTGCCTGCCGAACCTGTTGAAGAAGAGCTTTCGGATGTCTCTGAGGTCTCTGTCTCTGATGACTCCTCGCTGCTTGACTCTTCCTTAGAAGAAGTCTCTTCTTCTTTAGCCTCGGTCTTGGGCTGAGTTTCTTTTTCTTTGTCTTCTTTCTTTTCCTCCTTAGAGGATTTCTCGGGTTTTGCGGTTGTGGGTGCTACGGTTGTCTGAGGCTCGGTAGCGACCGGTAAAGTTACCTCTACGCAGTTGTTTGTAATTACCGCGGAAAACTGATCTGCGTTTCCTACTGCCATAGAAGCAGCCTTGCTGTCCTCATAAGCGTCAACATTGGGTGCCAAGGTTGTTGTGGGAATTACAAGAATTGCGGCGGTAATAATTACAGCAGAGATTGCCGAAAAGATTTTTACGCCTTTCTTTACTTTAACCGGCTTAACAGCCTTGTCATCACTTCCGTAGTGTTTAAGGTTTGAAGTTCTCAAAAATTTGTCCTCCCTTGGTTACTGCGCAAATCACACACGCGTATATAATAAAGTATATTTGCGATGTGCTTTGGTTGAAATGCGCAACGTCTTTAGTCGTAAAATTTTATCAAACACACAATTTCAAGTGTATTAAAACACATAATTTGTCAAATTGCAAGTTTGACCTCGCAAAATTGCTTGTAACCTTTGTTACTCTTTTGTAACAACTCGATTTTTAATTGCTTTAAGAAATTATAACTTGTGCATTTTATACAAAACTTAATTCTTTTAGATGTTTATTCTGCCGAAAGTAGAAAATATTAAAAAATTTCAATTTTCCCTGAAAAATAGCCGTTTTTTGGGCTTTTTTTGAGGTTTCGGCGTACAGCACGAAATTATGACGGCGTCCTCTCCTATAAGTCTAATTTTCTCCCACGGAATAATATAATCTTCGCGTTTTCCGAATATTCCAAATAAGAAAAATCGACCAAATATTACAAAAGCTACAACTTTTGCACTATTTTTATCCAATATGAGGTCATCAATATAGCCAATTTTCACACCATCCACTTCGCTGATAACTTCCTTGCGTCTCAGGTCGGAAAATCTGCAATCCATAACTCAATCCTCCATACAAATATCTATGCAAAATGCTAAAGATGTATTCATTGACTTTTATATTTGATAATGATAAAATAGTAGCGTATCAGAAAGGAGCATCATTAATGAAATATGTATTTATGACTGACGCTTCGTGCGATTTGAGCGAAAAGCTCGTCAGCGAAATCGGCGTCAGAGTTATTCCCATGGAGTTTGAGATAGACGGAAATTACTACCTTCACTACCCTGATTGCAGAATGATGAGCCTTGAGGAATTTTACGGTCATATCAAGGACGGCGTTGTTCCCAAGACTACCCAGATTAATATTGACGGCTTCAAAAACGCGTTCGAGCCCTACCTTAAGGCAGGCAAGGATATTCTTTACACAGGTATTCCCAGCGGACTGAGCGGCACAATCAACACCTGCAAAATCGCCGTCGATGAGCTTTTGGAGAAATATCCCAAGAGAAAGATTGTTGTAATCGACTCCTGCTGCGACTCCGCCGGACTCGGATATCTTGTATATCACGCCGGCAAAAAGTACGCTGCAGGCGAATCGCTCGAGGATGTAGCGAATTATATTGATGAAATAAAGCAGACTATCGGTCACTGGTTTGTCGTAGACGACCTTGAACTGCTCAAAAAGGGCGGCAGAATCTCATCTGTTGCCGCTACCTTCGGCAAGGCTTTACAGATTAAGCCGCTGATAAGCGTTGATGAGACCGGCAAGCTGGTAAACGTAGGCAAAATCAGAGGCAAGAGCAACGTTGTTCCCACGCTTGTTGAGAGATTTAAGCGCGACAGCAGAAATATGAAGAAAGAAACCGCTTTTGTCGCCCACGCGGATAACCTTGAAGGCGCGAAGGAGCTAAAAAAGGCGATTAAAGGACTTTGTAAAAACGTAGAAATTTGCGAACTCGGTCCGGTAATCGGCTCGCACGTAGGTTCCGGAATGCTTGCGGTGCTGTTCTTCGGCGAAAGAAACCTTAAATAATCAGTACATATATAAAAACAACACGCAGAGAGTTTTCGCTCTCTGCGTGTTTTGTATTTAAATAGAGTTATTATCCTATCTGAGGCAACAGCCTTTCAAACATTATATCCTGCTGCGTTTTGGTGCCGATTGTATCACTCGCCATAAAAACGGTCATTTTTCTTTCGGGTGCCATATCGATTGTCGCGCTGTAAATACCGATAAATCCGCCGTGACCTGCCTCCCCTTCGCGCAGGCTCAGCCCGAAGCCGTAGGGTATTGATTCGCCGGCAGGCGTAGTCATCAGCTTGTAGCTCTCTTTTGAAACCACCTTACCCTGCGGCAGAGCGTTCATCCAAATCTGCATATCCGACGCGCTCGAAATAATGCCGCCGGCTCCAACCATATTATAGTTTATCGAAACATCATCAAACACATACGAATAGCCCTCAGCCCATTTCGGCGAGTCTGAAAGCTCATATACCGTTCCGGAATGAGTCATTTTGAGCGGCTCAAAGATGTACTCGCGCAACAGAGTGGTAATGTCCTTTCCCGTCACGATTTTAGCAATATCTGACAACAGAAAGTAATTGATATTACTGTAGTTGTAACTCTCTCCGGGAGCGGAAATAGGGTCGCTCGAAAAGATAATCGCTTTTTGCGCGTCAATGTCCTTCTGCTCCTGCTCCTTTGTACCATTGGGATGATAGGGCATATCTTCGGGAGATATCTCTTTTATTCCTGCGGTCATATTGAGCAGATTCCTTATGGTAATCGTCGCGCCATATTTATAATCAGGATAGTATTTGCTCAGCGTATCGTCAATACTGAGCTTTCCTTCCTCCTGCAAAAGCATAATAATTGCCGCGCAAAAGTGTTTGGAATTTGAACCGATAGGCATCGGGGTATCTATGGTTATTGCTTCTCCGTTTCGCAACGTTCCCTTTGTGTATGTAAAGAACTGCTCTTCGTCCTTTGTCACCGTTACAATGCCACTGAAATTTGCGTCGTCCAGAATATTTTTCAGCTTGTCCTGCGCTGTTATTTCTTTAGTTTCCTCTTGTTTGGATGTCGTGGAGACCGCAGCGAAATCAGTTGTGTTTTGATTTCCGCTTTGAGAACAGGCGGAAAAACAGAAAAGTATCAGGGCGGAAAGCAGAGCAATAAATTTTTTCATATTTATAACCTCCGTTAATTTCTGCAATTATTATATCGGACGATATGAAAAAATACAATCGACGGAGTTTTCAGAAAAATCAACCGCTGTTTGGAAAGTAAAACAGCGGTTGATGATTTTATTATAAAAGCGGTTTGGTACGGTCAAAGGCGACCATAAAATCGCAGAAATCTTTCTTGGCAATTTCATCGGCATAGCATAGAAGCGGAATGACAGAGCTTTCCTGCCTGAACACATAGGAGTTTATATCACCGTCGAGCGTGGCGATTACATTGCGCGTGGCAAGGTTGTTTTGACACAGAATCTCCATACAGCGTTCAACCTCGTCTTCGTCAATTCCCGTGTGGTGGCTGATAAGGGATGCCGCAACCGGAGTGTTCAGACGTGAATACAGATAAAATATAATTGTCAGCAGTTTTTCATCCGCAAAAACAGAAAATACTTTGCGAAGGGTATCTATGCTGCTCAGTTGACTTTTTATGCCGTTTTCCGGTTCCACCATGAGAAAAAAGTGGCGGAAATCAGGAGAAATTCGGGCGGTAGAAATTCCGCCGTCTCTAAGGAGCTTTGAGAAATATTCGGTATTCTCCTTTTTTGACGGATTGTTGACAATTTGCAAATCAATGAAGTCCTCAATCACCGAGCTGTCCCTGCGCAAACCAACCTCTAATGCCCAGCAAATACCAAAAGCATAGCGATACGCTTCCTTATCCGACATACGGCTCAGCTTGTGAGCCAGCTTCAGTGTTTCGCTTCGGTCATCGTTTCCGAACAGCGCGTCTATACTGACACCTAACGCCTGTGACAGAGCAGGCAGAAGTTCAATGTCCGGTGCGCCGCCGCGCTCCCATTTGGAGACCGCCTGTGTTGATACGCCCACAAGCTCACCGAGCTGTTCTTGCGTAATGCTTTTTTCGGTTCTGAATTTTTTAATCTGTTCGCCGATACTCATTTCCGCAACCCTCCG
>CAMNHG010000035.1 GCA_946539105.1 uncultured Clostridia bacterium
CCACTCGGATTCGGAAATGCTGATTTCGTTTTTCATATTTATCACTCCAATTAAAGAAGGTTACAAGTGTAAACCATATCTATAGTTTACATCTGTAACCTGAGTTTGTCAAGATGTTTTTTTATAAATGGAGTATCTATTGTAGGGGCGACCTTCACGGTCGCCCGTGAAACGGATACCGCGTTAATCAAATAATCCGTTTTAATCGCGATAAACGAACGTTTAGTTCAGCACACAAAAACACGTATGATATTTAATGATTTGTCCCTGTCCCGCGGGCAACCGCAAGGGTTGCCCCTACAAATGTAATGGAAACGTTCGTTGATAATTTAAAATAAAACGGGCGACCAATGGTCGCCCCTACATTCAAATAACTTACGCCTTTTTGTACATATTATCGTAGTACTTCATATAGTCGCCGGAGGTGATTTTGTTCATCCACTCCTCGTTTTCGAGGTACCACTGGATTGTCTCGGCAATGCCCTGCTCAAATGTGTACTTGGGAGCCCAGCCGAGCTGAGTTGTAATCTTGGTGTTGTCAATCGCGTAACGTCTGTCGTGACCGGGACGGTCCTTAACGTACTTGATGAGGCTCTCGTCCTTGCCGAGGGTCTTGATGATGAGCTTTACAATCTCGATGTTAGCCTTCTCGTTGTTGCCGCCGATGTTGTAAATCTCGCCGATAACGCCCTTGTGGAGCACGGTGTCGATAGCGTTGCAGTGGTCGGACACGTGCAGCCAGTCGCGGATCTGCATACCGTCGCCGTAAACAGGGAGCTGCTTGCCGTTCTTGCAGTTGTTAATCATAAGCGGAATGAGCTTTTCGGGGAACTGGTAAGGGCCGTAGTTGTTTGAGCAGCGTGTGATGTTAACGGGCATACCGAAGGTCTCGTGGTAAGCTCTTACAACCATATCCGCGCTTGCCTTAGAAGCCGAGTAGGGGCTGTTGGGCGAGAGGGGAGTTGTTTCCATAAACATACCGGTCTTGCCGAGGGCTCCGTAAACCTCGTCGGTGGAAACCTGCAGGTACTTAACGCCTTCCTTGTACTCGGTTGAGTATTTGTCGTCGGGGTCAACCTTCCAGAACTTCTTTGCTACGTCGAGCAGAGTCTGGGTTCCGATAACGTTTGTTGTAAGGAAAATTTCGGGGTCGGTGATTGAGCGGTCAACGTGCGACTCAGCCGCGAAGTTAACCACGGTGTCAATGTCGTACTTCTTAAAAATCTCGGTGATAGCCTCGCGGTCGCGGATATCAACCTTTAAGAAGGTGTATCTGCTGTCGTTCTCAACGTCCCTGAGGTTGTCGAGGTTGCCGGCATAGGTGAGCGAGTCGATATTGATGATGTTGTAATCGTGGTTTTTGAGCATATGATGTACAAAGTTAGAGCCGATAAAACCGGCACCGCCTGTTACAAGTACGTTTTTCATAGTGATTATCTCCCTTATTTTTTATTGTTTTTCGCCAGGTTCAAAAGATACTGACCGTAATCTGTCTTTTCAAGCTCCTTGCCGAGCGTTTCAAGCTGTTCTGAGGTGATATAGCCCTTGCGCCACGCAATCTCCTCTATGCAGCTTACATACAGTCCCTGCATTGACTGGATTGTCTGAACAAACTCCGCCGCCTTGAGCAGACCGTCGGGTGTTCCGGTGTCGAGCCAAGCCATTCCTCTGCCGAGCAGAACAACGTCGAGCTCGCCTTTTTCGAGGTAGAGGCTGTTGATTGAGGAAATCTCATATTCGCCGCGTGCGGAGGGTTCAATCTCCTTAGCGTACTTAACAACCTTGTTGTCGTAGAAGTAAATTCCCGGTACAGCGTAGTTTGACTTTGGATGCTCGGGCTTTTCCTCAATGGAAATTACCTTGCCCTGCTCGTTGAACTCAACAACGCCGAAGGCTGTCGGGTCGTTAACAGGGTAACCGAACACGGTTGCTCCGCTGTTTTTAGCCTTAGCTCTGAGTAGCATATTCGGGAAGTTTTGTCCGTAAAAAACGTTGTCGCCGAGAATCAGGCATACATTGTCGTCGCCGATGAACTCTTCGCCGATTACAAACGCCTGGGCAAGTCCGTTGGGTTCCTTTTGAACGGCGTATTTAATGGAGATTCCAAGGCGCGAGCCGTCGCCCAAAAGGTTTTGATACAGAGGAGTGTCCTTCTCTGTAGAGATTACGAGAATTTCGTTAATTTCCGCCAGCATAAGGATTGAGAGCGGATAGTAGATAAGCGGCTTGTCGTATATCGGCAAGAGCTGCTTAGAAACGTTCTGCGTCATGGGGTACAGTCTTGTACCGCTGCCGCCTGCAAGAATAATACCTTTCATATCGTTATCTCCTTAACCGTGATTTAACCGTAAACTTTTTCGGGAGCCATTGTGAACAGATAAACGCAGAAGATTGCAAAGGGAAGAATGATAATTGTTCTGAGCCAGAGCAGAGCTCTTACTCTCTTTTCCGCGTTCATTTTTAATGTGTATTTTTCGTCGGGGTGGTTGAACACCAGCAGAAGTATTCCGCAGACTACCGCGATACCCGAAAACAGCGGCTGCAAGTTGTCGTACAGCTCGTCTTTGTCGAGAAGGTAGTTGTCGATGTTCATATACTTGCCCTCGTCGTTGTACTTGACGGTGTAGCCGAACAAGCGGTAAATAAGGCTTTTGTTGATGAACCTGATTTGGAACATCTGCGAGCCGCGCAGTATCAGCTTTATCATAAGTCCGAGCTGCATTGCGAAGTCGAACAGCGAGTTGTAGAATACCATTTTCTCATTTTGAACAATCAAAATAAAGAGGAACGGTACGAGAATGTCTATGCGGTAGAACGAGAACGGCGAGAACATTACGTAGTTCATATACACAAGGCAAATGGTGTAGATTACGAACTTTTTCGTTCTTACTCTGTCTGTCTTTAGCGAGTCAAACGAGAAGTCGCGCGTGTATGCGTAAATATAGGTTAAAATCAGGAATATAGCGAAGAAGGAAGCCGGACCGAACGCCGTGCTGAGATTGCCCGGGAACATATCCATCAGCATTTGCTTTGCAGGACCTGTGTTCATACTCTCCTCATATCCCGGAGCACCGTTGAAGAAAATCTTTTGGACAATCATTCCGCTGAGTCCTATGAGCAGCTTGTAGAAAATCTTGTAAATTTTCTTTTCGAGCAGCAGCAGTACCGCGAGGTAAGCAATTACGAAAAACGGCTTGATTGAAATTGCGATTGCCGACCAGAATATAAACCACCCTTGCTTGTTGTTAAACAGGCAGTAGACCGCAATGACCGACGCGCAAATCATAAATATTTCGTTTTGTCCCGAGTAGCACACCGAGATGTAAAGGTAAATTGAGCTTGCCGAAAGGAATGCCGCCCAGATGCCCTTGTTTTTGTCGCCGGTAATCTGCTCTGTGATTTTCTTTGCGAAAATCAGCATGATTACCGAGATTATAACTAGGAAGAACTTTGAGTAGGCCAGCATTATCGGCGAGCTTGAAATTTTTCTGCCGGTGAAAATCTCTACAAAATACAGCGGTAAATTCCAGATTGACCATGGAAGCACGCTCATAAGGTCTGAGCCCATATGAACATGGTGGACGTCCCAGACATTTTCAGCTGTGTATTGATAGAAGTTACGTATGTTTCCTCCGTCAAACAGGACGTGCCAGAAGTTTACCGACCACTGCGTTAAGCTCTGCAAATCCCACGTTGACGAGGTGATAAAGACAAAGAGTCCGGTTGCGATGGCAAGCAGCCATTCCGCAAGAAAAACCTTGTCCGATTTGTACCTTGTGATAAACGCGTTAACCAATTTCATAAAATATCCTCTTTACGCAAACATTTTTGAAATAAAATTAAATATCTCTCCGCCGAAGGAAAATACCACGATTCCCAGCAAAATGAGGATCATACCGATTGTTTTCTTGACGGTAAATTTCTCTTTAAGAAAAATAAATCCGAGTATTCCGACAAATACGTAACCCGCGCTCTCAAAAATCGGGCCCGCGGAAACGTCAACGTATCTGTAGCAGTACATTGTAATCATCATCGAGCAGAAGAACATAATGTACGCGACGATTACCAAGGGGTTGAGGTACTCCTTAAGTCTGCTGTCGTAGGTTCGGTCGGCACTCTTTTTAAGCAAAATCTGAGAAATTGACGAAATCAGAACCGAGCATAAAAACACGCCTGAAAAAATAATTACCATAGTATCCTTATTCATTGCTCGACACCACCAATACTACGCCCGGGAATACAATCAGCGAGCCGAGAATTTTGTACCAGGTAATCTGGTCGCCCAAAAATAACGCTCCCCACAGCATACCCCACACAATGCAGATTGCCTTGTTGGTAAACGCCACGGTCAGGGGCAGTTTTTTGAGCACCTGCTGCCAGATTAAGGCGTAAATTCCGAGGAACAGCACCGCAAGTCCGGCAAACAGGAAAAACTGAAATGAGAACATCTCATTTTGAAACGCCAGCTTCATAAACACGCCTACAAATGAGTAGAGCAAAAGTATAAAGTGAAGCACAGCGAAGGTTTTAAAGTCAAACTTTTTCTTGTTATTATCCATTCTTCTTATCCTCAACACCCACGATTCTCCTGATAACATACTGCGGAGAACGGTTTATACTGATGTAAATTCTGCCGACGTACTCGCCGATCATACCCAGCAGCAGCATAATCATACCGCCGATAAACAGCATAACAGCCATGGTCGAGCTGTAGCCCAGCGGAGCGTTGGGGTGAATAAAGAACTTGTTTATGATAACGAAAATTCCGTAGATAAAGCCGATTACCGCGGTGATTACACCGACAATGGTGGCAATTCTAAGCGGCTTTACGGAAAAGGCTGTGAAGCCGTTAATCCAGAGTAGGAGCAGCTTGCCGATTGTGTAGCCCGACTTGCCCTCGATTCTTTTGCGGTGGTGAACCTCTACGTTCTTTACCTTGTTGGTTACTCTGATGAGCAGTCCGCTGATATAGGGGAAGGGGTTGGGGTAACGCAGAACCTCGTCGGTTACGTATCGTTTGCAGGCAAAGTAGCTCATAATCTTCAAATCCTTAGGCTTGCCGATTAGCCACTGAGCCATTTTGTCGTTAACCTTGCTGCCGAAGTTGCGGAATCCCGAGTGCATTTTGTCCTTGTACTCGGCAAAAACCAGGTCGCAGGAGTCGTCAAGCGCGTCGATAAGGTTAAACATCTCGTTGGCAGGTGTCTGTCCGTCGTCGTCAAGGGCAACGGTGATATCGCCTGTCACAAACGAAAAGCCCGTCATCAGCGCGGAGTGCTGTCCGAAGTTGCGCGCAAGGTCGATTCCCTTGATATGCGGATTTTCCTTCGCCAGCTTTTCGATTACCGAAAACACGTTATCGGGGGAGCTGTCATTTACAAGGATAATCTCGTAGTCATATCTGCCGTCCGCTTCAACGGTGGTGACTACCTCGTCAACAACCGTGCCGATTGTGTGCTCCGAACCGTAGCACGGAATAACAAAAGATAACTTTTTCATAAGGTTATTTTACACCCTTTTCCCATTCTTCTCTCAATATAGCCATAAATACCATATCATAGGGAGTGCCGTCGATGATAACGTCGTCCCTGAATGTACCCTCGTACTTAAAGCCTGCCTTTTCGTAGCTCTTGATAGCCTGCTTGTTGTCGGCAAAAACTCTGAGGAACACGCGGTTCATACCGAGCTTTTCAAACGCGTAGTCGATTGCCAGCTTTGCGGCGGCAGAGCCTATGCCCTTTCCGCGGCAGCTGTCCTCGCCGATAAAAATGCCGTATTCGCATTTTTTATGCTGCTTGTCAATGTCGCGCAGGTAAACCGAACCGACGTCCGCGCCGGACTCGTTGTCCACGATGATGAACTGCGCTACGTCGCCGGTCTCAACGCGGTTGTGAAGCCAGTTGAGGTGAGCTTCCTCGGTGAGAGGTGTTCTGTATATAAAGTGTTCGTAAACCGAGGGTGTGTTGCGCCATCTTACGATATTCGCGGTGTCGGCCTCGGTCATCGGTCTGATAGTTACGTTTTTATTCATAAATTAACCCTTGTAGAATTTGTTTACCGCGTCGATTACGCGCTCAATCTCGTCGTCCTTTAAGCCGTAGTACATCGGAAGTCTCAAAAGTCTGTCGCTTTCCTTGGTTGTGTACTTGTCCTCGCCTACGAACTCGCCGAACTTCTGTCCGGCAGGAGCACTGTGGAGAGGAACGTAGTGGAATACCGCGATCACACCGTTCTCCTTAAGGAAGGAAATCAGCTTTGTTCTTGTCTCGAGGTCTGCCGCTTTGAGGTAGAACATATGCGCGTTGTGCTTGCACTCCGCCGGAATTACCGGACGGGTTACATAGCCCTTCTGCTCGAGCTCTTCAAAAGCGTTGTAGTACTTGTTCCATGAAGCGAGGCGGTTGTTGTTGATCATATCCGCCTCTTGAAGCTGAGCCCAGAGGTAAGCGGCGTTCATATCGCTGGGAAGGTAGGACGAGCCTGCCTCTACCCAAGTGTATTTGTCAATCTGACCGCGCAGGAAGCGGCTTCTGTTAGTGCCCTTCTCGCGGATAATCTCGGCAAGCTCAACGTTTTCTTTGTCTTTGATAAGGAGAGCACCGCCCTCGCCCATGCTGTAGTTCTTGGTCTCGTGGAAGGAGTAGCAGCCGTAGTCGCCGATCGCGCCGAGAGCCTTGCCCTTGTACTCGCTCATTACGCCCTGTGCCGCGTCCTCGCAAACCTTGAGGTTGTGCCTTTTCGCGATGTCCATAATTGTGTCCATCTCACAGCCTACGCCTGCGTAGTGAACCGGAACAATCGCCTTAGTCTTATCGGTAATCGCCTGCTCAATGAGCTTTTCGTCAATGTTCATTGTGTCGGGGCGGATATCTACAAATTTAATCCTCGCGCCGCGCAAAACAAAAGCGTCGGCGGTGGAAACAAAGGTAAATGACGGCATAATAACCTCGTCGCCGGGCTTTATGTCGAGCAGCAACGCCGCCATCTCAAGAGAATGAGTGCAGGAGGTTGTAAGCAGAGCCTTTGATGTGCCTGTTTTTTCCTCAATCCAAGCGTTGCATTTTTTTGTAAATTCACCGTCGCCGCAGATTTTTTGATTGTTTACGGCTTCCTTGATATAGTCAAATTCCGTTCCCAAAAAGGGAGGTCTGTTGAATGGTATCATAATATCACTTTCCTCTACTCTGATTTTTACCATAAATATACATTCTAATTCACATACCATTATATTATAAATACTTGTAAAAGTCAATAAAACCACAGTTTTTTAGCACCTTTTCGACCCGATTTTATGATTTGAACAAACACGGCGAAAAACGACTTTCAGCGATAACCAAATATAATCGAAACGTCAACTTGTCATTTGGTAAACTTATACAAATAGGTGCTGAAATTTGGATTTTCGGGAGGTTTTCAGGTGTAAAATATTTGGTTATTATTGACAAAGATGAAAGTATAAATTAGTGCAAAATGACGTAGAAAAGTTAAGAGTTTAGAGTTAAGAGTTTAGAGTTGAGAGTTTAGAGTTTAATTAATTTTGAGGAAACGTTTGTATATAGTTTAAAGCCTCCCCCAACGCTTTAAATGGATTGAAACGTTTGTTGTTTAATGTAGTGACAGCCCTTGCGGCTGTCAATTCCACGTCGTTCACGACGTGGAATTGGGCGGACACATGGGTCCGCCCCTACGATTGTAATTGATAGGTTGGTAATATTGGCAACGTCTGCCCCCTACGTCACGCCGCTTTGGCGGCGTGCCACCTCCCCCGCTTGCGGGGGAGGCTTTAAATTCGTTTATTTTTATAAAAAAACAGAGGCAGACCGATGGTCTGCCTCTGCGTGCGAAATTTTAAAAAGGAGAGAATATGATTAAATTACCGTGTTGAGATAATCTGTGATTTCCTTTTCGGTTGTAAAGCCCATAACCTTTTCGGTTACGGCGTCAGCCTCTGCCTTTGTCCATTTGGCAATGTTCTTTCTTACCTTCAAAACGGACGGAGCGGATACGCTGAACTCTGTAAGACCGAAGGAGATAAGCAGAGGAATCATAGCAGGATTAGCCGCAGCCTCGCCGCACATACCTACGGGGATACCCTTGTTTCTCGCGCAGGTGATAATGCGCCTGATCATTCTAAGAACGCTGGGCTGGAACGGTGAGTAGAGGTACTCAACGTCGCTGTTGCCTCTGTCGGCTGCCATTGTGTAACCGGTCAGGTCGTTTGTGCCGATGCTGAAGAAGTCCGCTTCCTCGGCGAGCAAATCGGCGATAACGCCGGAAGCCGCGGTCTCGGTCATAACGCCGACCTGGATGTTCTCGTCAAAGTCAATGCCCGACGCCTTGAGGTCAGCCTTTGCCTCCTCGACAAGAGCCTTGCCCTCTCTGAGCTCCTCAACGGCTGTGATAAGCGGGAACATAATGCGGATGTCGCCGAACGCGCTCGCCCTTAAAATCGCCTTAATCTGCGACTTGAACATATCGCGGTTCTTCAGGCAGTAGCGGATTGCGCGGAAGCCCATAAACGGATTTTCCTCTTTCTCGAGTCCGAGGTAGGGGATTTCCTTGTCGCCGCCGATGTCGAGAGTTCTGATAATCAACGGCTTGCCCTTAAGGATAAGCGACGCCTGCTTGTACGCGTCAAACTGCTCGTCCTCGGTGGGAAGTGAGCTTCTGTCCATAAACAGGAACTCTGTCCTGAACAGTCCGACGCCCTCGCCGTCGGCGTCATCTGCCTTAACGGCGTCCTTGGGTGTTCCGATGTTGCAGAAAAGCTCATACTCTGTGCCGTCCGCGTTGGCGGTAGCCTTTCCTCTGTAGTTTTCAAGCTCGCGGCGTTCTCTTAAAAATGCCTCGCGCTTTGCGGTGTACTCGTCAATCTGAGCCTGATCGGGAGCTGTGATAACCTCGCCGTTATCGCCGTCAACAATTACCTGTTCGCCCGATGAAAGCTGGGCTACTGCGTTAGGAACGCTGAGCGCGGCAGGGATTTCAAGTGCTCTCGCCAAAATTGCGGAGTGCGAGGTCTTGCTGCCGGTTTCGGTGATGATACCGACGATGTTTTCCTTCTTAATGCCTGCGGTCATAGACGGCGTGAGCTCTTTGCAAACGAGCACCGTGCCTGCCGGAGCGTCGCTGATTTTTACCTCCTCAACGCCCAAAAGGATTGAGAGAAGTCCGTCGCGGATGTCCTTAACGTCAGCCGCGCGCTGCATTGTGAGGTCGTCACCGGTTGCCGAGAACATATCTATAAACATTTTGCAAATCTGCTCAACGGCAGATTCCGCGCACTGATTTGCCTTAATCAGATTTTCAATCTCGCCGCCCATAAACGGGTCGCGGATAATCGCGATATGACCGAGCAAAATCTCGGCTTCCTTTTCACCTGTGGACTGACGAATCGCGTCCGCCTGAGCCATGGTGTTATCGCAGAATTTATCGACCGAGCCTCTGAAACGTTCAAGCTCGGCTTCAATATCGGTTACCTCTTTCGGGGTATATTCAAGGGATTGTTCCTTGATAATCATAACTCTTCCGATGCCGATACCTTCGGAAGCTCCGATACCTTTTAGCATTTTAATCACCTCGTTATGGTGTGTTTGTTAGTAGAAAATGGCTGGTTTAACCCACCGGCACTTACTCGCCCAAACCGCTCTCAATCATCTGAGCAGCTTCCGCGAGGGCTTCGTTTTCGTCGGGACCGTCGCAAACAAGCTCGATTTCGCTGCCGCACTTAATGCAAGCCGCGATGATGTTGAGCAGGCTCTTTGCGTTGTAGTCGTTGCCGTTGAATTTAATTGTTACGCTTGAAGTGTACTTTGCCATAGCCTGGGCAAATACGGAAGCCGGGCGCATATGAAAGCCCTGAGCGTTTACGAGTGTTACTTTTTTGGATACCATAATAATTTCTCCTTTGCAATAGTTTTAAGGGCGGAGCGGTGTGCTCCGCCCTATGATTTAAGTTATTTTGTTAAAGAAATGAATTTTTTATGCTTCTTGTTTAATAGGCCTTTTGAGAATAGCAAGCATAATCATACCTGCTGCCGAACCGATGAGCAGGGCAACAAAGTACATCAGCGGATTGCCGATGGTGGGAAGTACGAAGATACCGCCGTGAGGAGCTCTCAGAGTACAGCCCCAAAGCGCGGACAACGCGCCTGCTGCGGCAGAACCTACAACGCAGGAAGGAATAACCTGCAGCGGATGACCTGCGGCATAGGGGATAGCACCCTCTGTGATGAACGAAAGACCCATGATGAAGTTTACGGGACCGCTCTTTCTCTCTTCGGGAGTCCATCTTTTCTTGAAGAAGGTTGTTGAAAGCGCGATGGCAATCGGGGGTACCATACCGCCGATCATTACGGAAGCCATAATCATATATGAGGTTTCCGAGGGGTCGTTAACCAAAAGACCGGTGGCGATAACGTACGCAGCCTTGTTGAACGGACCGCCCATATCAATAGCCATCATACCGGCGAGCAGCGCGCAAACGGGAATGATAAGACCGCTTTCCTTCATCATATTTACAAAGTCGGTCATGCCCTGATTCACAACGCCCATAACCGGGTTTACAGCGCACATCATAACGCCTACAATTCCCAGACCTACCAGCGGATAAAGCAGAATCGGCTTGATTCCTTCAAGAGCCTGCGGCAAGTGGTCGCACAGCTTTTCAAACAGCTTGAGCAGCCAGCCTCCGATAAAGCCGGCAAGCAGAGCACCGAGGAAGCCTGAGGGGATAGCGGCCGCTACGCCTGCTTCTGCAGCGGCTTCGCCTGTTAAAGCGGCTGGGTTTGCCAAGGTCGCGCCGGACGCCGCCAGAGCACCGCCTACAAAACCAACCAGGAAGCCCGGACGGTCGGCGATTGACCTTGCGATAAAGCCGGCGAGAATCGGGAGCATAAAGTTGAACGCTATGCCGCCGATGTTTTTCAGGAACGCGGATACGGGAGTACCTGTACCGAAGTTGCCGTCCTGCGGAACGCCCGCAAACGAGTCGATAAGGAACGCTACAGCGATAAAGATACCGCCTGCAACTACGAACGGAAGCATATGCGATACACCGTTCATAAGATGTTTGTACAGCTTTCTGCCGAAGCTCTCGTTATCGGCAGGGCCTGATGAAGCGGCTGCGGCTCTGTCCGAATGGAATACGGGAGCTTCGCCGTTGACAATCTTGTTGATAAGCTCTTCGGGCTTGTGGATACCGTCGGCAACCTTTGTTGAGTAAACGGGTTTGCCGTTAAAGCGCGCGGTGTCAACGCTCTTGTCCGCCGCAATGATAATACCGTCGCAGTTGGCGATTTCCTCAGCGGTCAAAACGTTCTTTGCTCCGCCTGAGCCGTTTGTCTCTACCTTAATTGTGATGCCCATTTTGTCGCCGGCCTTGGCAAGAGCCTCGGCTGCCATATAGGTGTGGGCAATACCTGTCGGGCAGGCTGTAACAGCGAGTACGCGGTAGCCTGCCTTTTTCTCCTCTGCGGGAGCGGCTGCCTCCTCCGGGAACTGAGCTGTTTCCTGCTCGTCGATAATCTTCATAAACTCGTCGGCGGTTTTAGCTGCCTTGAGCTTAGCGGTGAAGTCCTCGTGCATAAGCATCTGCATAAGCCTTGCGAGAACCTCGAGGTGAACGTCGCCGTCCAAAGTCGCGGCTATCATAAAAATCAGCTTACAGGGCTGTCCGTCGGGAGCGTCGTAGTCAACTCCGTTCGGAACTGTAATCGCAGAAAGCGCGGGAGCCTTAACGGCTTCGCTCTTCGCGTGGGGAATGGCAACTTCCATACCGATTGCGGTTGTGCCCATCTGCTCGCGCGCGAGTATTCCTTCTTTGTACACTGCCGCGTCATTGAGATTACCGCTTCTGGTATGTAAATCAACCAGTGTGTTGATTGCTTCGCTCTTGTCCTTTACCGATACCGACAGAGCGATGCTTTGCTTTTTCAGCAAATCAGTAATACGCATAATTTCCTCCTTGAAATTTTTATAAATTAATAACTATACTAACCCTTAACTAAATTCTTTAATATCTGTTGTGTAAAATTCCGCATAACTGTGTTGTCGTCCTCAGAAGGCGTCAGCCTTCCTGCGTCCTCCGCCTTGTTTTGCGAAATTTTACACTAACATCTATTTAAATTATTTAATTAAGGATTAGTATTAAATTAATTCCATAATAAATCAGCTCTCAAATTCCTTTTCGAATTTAACAAGCAATTCGTCGATTTTCTC
>CAMNHG010000036.1 GCA_946539105.1 uncultured Clostridia bacterium
TTTCGAGCTCCGCGCACTGCTTAAGGCTGTTAATAATCATATCCAAATGTCGATTTATCCGAATCATACTCATCCTCCATCCTCTCGCTGCAGCGCGCCATAATAGCCCACGCGTAAAGCGCGGTATCGCTTACGCGGTAAAGCTCCGCTCTTTTTATGATGTACTTTTCCCCGGCGCACTCCACGGAGGTTTCGTCCTCGCTCAGCGCGACGGACGGCTTGCCGATGTAGAGGTACTTTTCGTTGTTGTAGCCGCCCAGGGGGTGGTACCTGCCGCCGATGTAGATTTTATTTTTGTACCTGAGCGGCTCAACAAACGCGCGCGTCTTAACGCTCAGGCCGCCGTTTTGTACGGTGACGCTGTTGCCGTAGCGGTCAATCATCGCGGCAACGCTGTTCATAATTCCCATCTGCTCACATCCTGCCAAACAAAAAATTATCCGCGCGCAAAAGGTCTGCGCAGAGCTTTTTCTGCTCCTGCCAAAGTGCCTGCGCGCCTGTTTTACCGCCGGCGGACGACGTAATTTTAACGTCGCCCGCGGTAAAAGAGGTAACATCTGACACGCCGCGCGTTTCGTACAGTCTGTAGGCGTAAACCGCGCAGAGGTTTTCGAGCCTTCTTGTCTGCTGTTCACCGGGGTTTTCCACCGCGGTAATCGAGTCGATATAATCCGCCGCGCTCTCGATAAGCGCGCTTTGGCTCAAAAGCTCATCGCCCGAAAGCCCCGTATAGGCGGCAAACCTTGTCGTAACATTCGCGATGTTCAAACTATTCCCTCCGTTAAGAAAGCGTCTTTGCCGCTTCCGTAAAGATTTTTGAGAAGCCTGCGGTACAGGTTACGGCGGCTCTCTCGAGCTGACGGTCAATCAGCTTGTCGTAGTCGGTGATAACTCCGCCTGCCTGCACCATCTCAAGGGCGCAGTTTTTGTCGAGTCCGATAATCTTGCCGGACTGCATCTCGGGCGCGTGAAGAAGGTTCGCGCCGAGGGGAGTAATCATCTTGCCGGTCGCCTGAAAATCAAGTCCGGCGTGAGAATCCTGCATCTGCGCAAGCGAGAGGATCTTCTCCATCTCGGTCGTAGGCGCGAGGATTGTGTTGAGCTCGTACGGCGCGAGGTTAGCCCACAGCTTAACCAAATCGCCGTAGGAGATTTCGCCCTGAACAGCGGCGTTTACGTTGACGGCCGCGTTGTTGTTGCCGTCGCCGTTAATGAGTACGCCGATCGCGTCCTTAAGCTGAGCGCGCGCGATATACGAACCGATCTGATTAAGAGTGACGGTGAACAAATCGAGTCGCTGGAACCTGAGTGCCTCGTAAGACGCAACCAGCATTCTTCCGCGCTTGTGCAGCTTTACAAGGTTTTCGCGGGTTCTGATGTTCGTCTGGGGAATGTACGCGCCCTCGTTTACCACCTTAAGCTCCCTGTCGTCCTCGGTCGGAACCGATGCGATGCTTCTGTAGTCCATACCCTCGATGTCTGTGACGGTGGCCACAATATTCGGCAGAATATCCGCGCGCTCCATACCCTTTGCTACCGCGCGGCTCACATACTCGGGAAAGAGCGCGGCGGAGTTAGAGGTCTGGAAAAACTTTTCCACACAGTCGCTCCCGCTGCCGCTTACCCTGATGTCAAAACGCTTGAGCTGTCTTGAAAACGCGTCGAGCCCCTCAAGCGGAGTACCGGCGTAGTTTTCGGAGGGGTCGAGCTTTTCGAGTGCGGCGGTAAGACCGCCCTTTGACTGATACATACCCTTTTCGATTGTGATGTTTTCGTAATTTGCCATTTTAGTTTCCTCCTTAAAGAATGATTCCGGCTTCTGTCGCGCTCGAGCTGATTACGAGCACCTCTCTGCCGTTTTCGTTTGCGGCAATCTTGCCGGCGGCGTTGACCGCAACCTTCTGATAACCCACGGTCAGCTTAGAAGCTACAGGCACTACAACATAGCCCGCAAGCTGAACAGCCGCGTAGCCGCCGCGCACGTTAACGCAAATTCCGCAGAACTTATCGTTTGCGGAGCACTTGCCGACGGTGCTGTCCGCGCTCATCTTTACGGGCACGCCTGCCTCGGTAAGCGCGCTGTCGGCGTTGAATGTAACGACGTTTTCGCCGTATCCCTTAAAATTAATTCCCATAATTTACCTCCCGGTTAAATACTGAACTCGCTGTTTGACTGCGGGTTCTTTTTTGTTTCTGATGTGTACAGCTGCGGCTTGGGCATTACGCTGCTGCCGAGCTTTTTTTCAAAGGCGCGCTTAAGCTCGTCAAGCTGCGCCACCGACAGCGACTTTGCGATACAGTCCATAGTCTCGCGCGAGACCTCGGGCTGAACCGCCGCCGAAAGCCTGAGCACCTCGGCACTGAGGCTGTCGCGGAAATACACGCCGTCCTTCGCGCTTGATTTCAGGTTCTTAATATAGGCGCACAGCCTTTCGCGCTCGCCGTCGTCGAGGTTAAGACCTCCCTGCTTTTCAAGCCTTTTCATAATTTCTTCCATTGTAACTTCCTTTCTTTCTAAGGACTTTGTAACGCCTGCCTGTCTTTGTGACGGCACGGCTACAAAGCTCCACTCGTAAGCGTCATACGGCTTAACAAGCTCGCCGCAGCAGAGCTTTCCGCCGTACTCCTCGCCCTTTTTGTGAGGGCAAAAGCCGATATCCTCGCCGCAGATGCTGCAAACAGTCCGCTCAACCGCGCAGCCAACGCTTACCTCCCTGATAATTCCGCTGTCAATCGCTGAGATCACCGCGGCGGTCTCGGGATTTACGGGGATATACGCCCTCGCCTTAAGGCAAAAGTAATCGTCGCCGGTGACGGTCTTTTTACCGCCGCCGCTCTCGACCGCGCAGGCAAAAATCCTCGCGGTCTGGTTCTTGGCTGAGGGGTTGTGGTCAAAAATTCCTGTCTTGCCCACAAACAGCTTTTCAAGCTCAAACAGCGATTCCACGGTAAAACGCTCGCCGTCGCGGTCAACGTCGTTGTCGCAGAGCACAACCGTAAACACATATACCTCCTCGGCAGAAAGCTCGCGTCGCGTGTAGGCGTTAATAAGCCCGAGCTCCTCGTCCGTGGGACGGCTGCTGACGCCGCCGATTACCGCGTCCTTGGTGACGGTACCTCTGTTATTCATCCATTACCTCCAAACCTAATTCTCTCTCTGTTTTCAGGGCGTTGGCGTTGTTGAGCCTTGCCTGTGAAAGCTCCACCTCGTCCTGCAAATTGATGTTGTCCCAAGCAACGTCAAAGCGGCAGTTATAGCCGCACAGGCGCAGGTGCATTCCGGCGATTTTCCTGATTGCCGGCTCGACCGCCGCGCGGTAATACTCGAGCTCGCTCGTCAGAATATCCGCCTGCTGCGCGCTCATACGCTCAGTGCTCGACCAGCTCAGCCCGAGCAAAAACGGCGGAATACCGAGCTTCGCGACAATCTGCTCCAAAATTACCCTTACGGGCACCTCGCAGTCGGGCAACTGGTTGTCCGCGCCGATAGCCTTGATGCTAACGTCGCCCAACGCCACAAAATCGCACACGGTGTCGCTGCGCATAGCCTTTTTCCACTCGTCGGCAATCAGCCTTGCGTTCTCCTCGGTGAAAACTCCGTCGGCACCGGGACTGCACGTAACGGCAAAACGGACGTCGCCGATTCGCTCCCAGTTTGTTTTGAGCGACCCGAGAATTTTAAGCAGCACCGAGCTGACAAACGGCAGCCCTGCCAAAACCGAGCTGCCCCTGGGCTTGCCCGGCTTTTGACCCAGAATCCCGGCGACAACAAGCTGCGGATATTTAACGGGAGAGCTAACTCCGCAACCCTTAACGCTAACTGTCAAATCGAGCGGATTTTCGCCGAAGCCCAGCTCAACATCGTCAAGGCTTGCGTTGTACAGTGCCGAAATTCCAACGCCGTCGGGCGAGGGAATCATCTCCCCGACCGCTTCCCCGTAGGTCAGCAGGCTGTCAAGGTACGCGCTGACAAAGTCTCCAAGCCCCATTCCCGCGCTGTTGACCGCGACGTTCCTTACAAGGTCGTCAAGAATTTCCTGAGCGCGCTTGTCCTCTGTAACCAGCTTAAAGCCGCCCGAAAGCCTTACAATCTTGCCGATTGCCGCGTCAATAACCGGCACGGCTTCCCTGAGCGCGGAGTACAAGCCGCGTTCCGCTCCGCTCAGCGCGTCGCTGCTCCAAAACTGCGGAAAGGTATTTGATACCGGCTTTTTCGCGACCGTCTGCACACTCGCCTTACCGCTGTGCTTTTTTCTTCCAAACACAGGTTTCCTCCTATCTTTCGGCGGCAAACGCCAGCGCGCCTGTTCCGCCGTCCATAATCGTCGTAACAAAATAACGGATATCGTCCATCGCGTGGTCGTTTTTCTTCACGGGGACGTCGTCGCGCTTGGCGGTGTCCCACTTGTAAAGCATAAACTCACGGCGTGACGCCGCGCACGTGTTACAAATCCTGATACTGCCGTCCTTCAACGCCTGGGTAACACGCCGTATTCCGTTAACGACACTGTTCTGCGCGGGTTTTACGCTGAATTTTCCGTGCCGCCTGACGACCTCAATAAAGCTCGCCGCCGACGGGTCAACCGCCACGGCTGAAATTTTACGGTCGCCGCACAAACGGCACAGAGCCTCGTAGTGCTCCTCGTCGGTTCTCTGACAGCCCTCCTTGCGCGAATCAAAATAGTACTCGTCAATTCTGTACCAAACGCCGCTCTGCCTGCCCCACAGCCCCATCGAGGCAGGGTTCACGGTGCCGTAGTCAACCGACACGGCATAGCGGTCAAAGCCGCCCGGGGGTACGTCGCAGTACATTTTTTCATCGCTCATAAAGGGATAGACCGCGCCGTGCACGGCAACCCACCTGCCCTTTACAAAACGCTCGTAAAACACGCCCGAGTACAAATTTTCGTACCTGCGCTTAACCTTCTTTGAAAGCGACGGATTGTCGTCCATCGTAAAGTGCAGATAAAGCGCGTTTTTGCGTTCCGCCTTTTTAATCCATTCAAGGTAGAACCAGTGCTCGGGGTGCTCGGGATTGCAGTTGAACCAGAACCGCGAGCCGTTTACGGAACACCTCGCAAGTGCCTGCTCGACAAAAGAGCGCGGCATAAGTGCGGCCTCGTCAAACAAAACTCCCGTCAGTGTCATACCCTGAATCAGCGAGGCGGACGATTCGTCCTTGCCGCCGAACAGATAAAAGCGGTTGGTGACGCCGCAGTAGCTGACCGTCAGGATATTGCGGCTGAGCCTGTCCTCGCAGACAAAGCCGAGCGAGTTCAGCAGGGGGATAACCGGAGTAACCATATTCCTCCGGAGCGAACTTATCGTCTTGCCGCATAGCGCGAAGTCAGAGCCGCCGTTCTCGTAAAAGCTCCAGATGATAAAGGAAAGCGACATACAAAACGTCTTTCCGCTTCGCACCGCGCCGTCGCAGATAATCGCGTCGCGCTTGTAGTGCGGCGAATTAATGTGCCACCACCTCAAAACCGTAAGCTGTTTTTTCGAGAAGCTCTTAATCAATTTCCTCACCGCCCTGTCCTCCGATAGCGTCGAACAGGCTCTTGGCACCCTCGTCCGCACAGGCGTTCTCGAGCTTTTCAAGTGCCTTTAAGCGGTCAAAAAACTTGACCTCAAGCGCGCCGTCCTTCGGCTTTTTAACCTCGGAAATCATAAACAAATCCATTCCGCTCAAATCCTGCTCCCCGGTGTTTTCGGAGCAGACAAGCGACACGGCGTCGCCGGTGTCTCCGAAGGCAAGCCTACGGTAGCCGAGCACCGCAAGGTGCCGGGCGAGCTTTTCCTTAGAAATCAAGTGCCTTTCAATCTCATCGCGGATATCGTCCCTCGATAAAAGCCTGATTCCCCTCGCGCGGCTGTTCAGGCGGTAGCCGGCAAGCCTCGCCGACAGCCTGACGTCGCCGGTCTCGGCGTAGCAAGCGCAAAACTGTTTTTCCCTGTCCTTTAATTTGCTGTCAATAAATTTCACCTCCGATTTTTTGAAGGGAAGGGTTTTGCTTGTGACTTTTGATTGATGTTTTGATAGATTTTTTGATTATCATTCAGTTGTCTGTAAAACCTCCCTCCACTTATAGTTCCAAAACTCAAAAAATTGCAGTGTTTTATGCAATTTTTAAAAAAATTCTTTAAAAAATATTTTTTAGTTGAAAGTTGAAAGTGGAAAGTGGAAAGTTTCGGTCGGGGAGATAGGTTTGTTTTACCGAAACGTTTTGCTCCCGAATGAATTAATATGGTGCGTAATTTTAATTCAACTTATAATTTTAACTGTAGGGGCAAGGCTTGCCCTTGCCCGGAAAACGTGAACCGTGTTTACCGAACGGCACGATTTAATCGCGATAAACGGATGTAATGATTACAATTCAAAACGGGGCATTATTGGATAAGCCGCCCCCTCCGTCATTTCGCAAAGCGAAATGCCACCTTTTTCTGGCGAAAACGGCAACCCTTTTGGGCTTCGCCCATTTCCCCTAACAGGGGAATTTCCCGCAAGCGGTGGAGGCTTTAAATATTTTAAATCGGAGCGGAGCGACCCTTAACTTTCAACTTTCAACTTTCCACTTTCAACTTTCAAAAAAGTTTTTAACTTTTTTGAACTATGTTGCATAAAACACTGCAATTTTTTCGGATTTGGGCTTATAGATGGAGGGGTATTTAAAAAACAAAAATCCCCCGAACCGTAAAAACAATCCGGAGGTATATATAATATGAAAAAACCAAAGTTATTTTATCTGCACAACGACAACCGCTGCCTTGTCAACCGTCTGTCCGACGAACAGGCAGGAAAGGTGCTCAAAGCAATCTATAATTTTGCCGACGGCGGCGAGATTGAAGAATCGGGCGACCTCGCCGTTGACACCGTGGTTGACGTATTTACAGGCGTAATCGCAAGGCAGTACGAGGCGTACAATGAAAAGTGCGAGAAAATGCGTGCAAATGCCCTAAAACGCTATAATCAAAAAGACAACTCTGCAACGGCATGCAAAAGCAGGGAAGATAAAGATAAAGATAAAGATGAAAATAAAGAGAAATATGAAGATAAAGAGAAAGATAAAGAGAAAAATAAAGATAAAGATAAAGAGAATAAAAAAGAGAAAGAAGAAAATTCATCTTCTCTCTCTGATTCTCCCGGTGATCAAGTTGATTATTCTTCTGTTTATAATTCATACAACAGCATATGCAGTGATATGGTGACTGCAATTGACAGTCTAAGCAGGCGGTGTGCTGTAGACAATGCTATGGAGCTGTTGGATGGAGTTACATTTGACGAGCTGTTTGAGCGCGTACGGCAATCTGACTTTCTGACAGGCAGGAACGGCAAGTGGTACGGCTGTAATTTTGACTGGATTATGCAGCCCGAACACCTGCAAAAGATAATGTCAGGCGCGTACGACAACCCCTCGCCGAAAAAGCCCTCACCCCCTGCGTACACCAAACCGATAAGGCAGACAAGCTATGATATAAACGAGGTTCGTAAATTTGACAGCCTTGATTTTATGGACGAGGAAGGTTGAGAGTTGAGAGTTCAGAGTTTAGAGTTTAATTTCGGTCGGGTATATAAGTTGGTATTCCCGAAATGTCTTGTTCCCGAATGAATTAATATGGTGCGTAATTTTAATTTAACTTATAATTTTAACTGTAGGGGCGTTCTTAGCACAACGGCAACCCTTTTGTCACTTCGTGACATTTCCCCTGATAGGGGAATCACCCGTGTGTCCGCCCGGGAAACGTAAACCGCGTTTACCGCACGGCACGTTTTAATCGCGATAAACGGTCGTGTTGATTACAATTCAAAACGTGGCGTTATTGGAAAAGCCGCCCCCTCCGTCACGCCGCATTGGCGGCGTGCCACCTCCCCCGCAAGCGGTGGAGGCTTTAAACTGTAATTTAGAGTTTTATTCAGCACACAAAACGTTTATATATATCAAATGATATGTTCCTGTCCTGCGGGCGGACACACGGGTCCGCCCCTACGGTTATTAACAAACGTTTCCTGAAAAATTAAACAATCGTCAACAAATACACTTTTCCTATAAATAATTAAACTCTAAACATTAAACTCTAAACTCTAAAAAAAACCGAGAGCTGAGAAAAACTCAGCTCCCGAATAAAGCTTTTTATCTTATTTTAGATAAGCTCGATAACAGCCATCTCGGCACCGTCGCCGCGACGGGGACCGATCTTTGTTACTCTTGTGTAGCCGCCCTTACGCTCGGCGTACTTGGGAGCAATCTCTGAAAAGAGCTTTGTAACAACGTCTTCCTTGGTAACAAAAGCCAAAACAAGGCGTCTGTTGTGAAGTGTGTTAGTCTTTGCGGTTGTTATCATTTTCTCCGCCATAGCCTGAACCTCTTTGGCGCGAGTGTTTGTTGTTTCAATTTTGCCGTTTTCGAGAAGGAAAGTAACCATAGCGCGGAGCATTGCTGTTCTCTGTGCTGTTGTTCTTCCCAGTTTTCTTGTACCTGGCATTGTATTCACTCCTTTACCGTTTAATAAAAGGATTTAGAATTATTCCTCTTCCTTTTGGAGACCGAAACCGAGAGAATTGAGCTTCTGTACAACCTCTTCGAGCGACTTTCTGCCCAGGTTGCGAACCTTCATCATATCCTCTTCGGACTTATTAATTAAATCTTCAACAGTGTTGATGCCTGCGCGCTTGAGGCAGTTGAACGAACGTACCGACAAATCGAGGTCTTCGATTGTCATTTCGAGGATTTTCTCCTTGCCCTTGTCGTCCTTCTCAACCATAACTTCCGCCGAGGAAGCCTTGTCTGAGAGGTTAACAAAGAGGTTGAGGTGCTCGGTGAGTACCTTTGCGGCAAGAGAAACCGCTTCCTCTGCGCTGATAACGCCGTTTGTCCAAACGTCAAGCGTTAGTTTATCATAGTCGGTAATCTGACCTACACGGGTGTTGTCAACCGTGTAGTTTACCTTTAATACGGGCGTGTAGATTGAGTCGATGGGCAGAACGCCGATAACGTTGTTGCCTGCGAGCTGCTTGTTGCGCTCACCGGGAACATAGCCTCTGCCTCTGTCGAGGGTAATCTCCATATTGAGCTTCGCGCCCTCGCCGAGTGTGGCGATATGGAGCTCGGGATTGAGGATTTCAACCTCGTCGTCGCACTTGATGTTGGCGGCTGTTACCTCGCCCGCGCCCTCGGCGTCAATCTCGACAACCTTGGGGCAAACCTCGTGGAGCTTGGGAACAAGGCTCTTGAGGTTGAGTACGATCTCGGTTACGTCCTCTTTAACGCCCGGGATAGTTGAAAATTCGTGAAGAACGCCGTCAATCTTAACTGATGTGACAGCACAGCCCTCAAGTGAGGAAAGCAGCACTCTGCGAAGGCTGTTGCCGAGAGTGTTGCCGAAGCCGCGCTCAAGCGGTTCAACAACAAATCTGCCGTACTTTCCGTCCTCGGTTAATTCAGCTGTTTCAATTCTTGGCTTTTCTATTTCAATCATTCGCGAATCCTCCTTATTATGCCGCTGATAACAACGGCTCTTGTAATCTGTCGTATATAAATATTCCTGAAAATCCGGCACGCGCCGGAGCAAACGCGGAGTACGCGCCTAAAGCCCTGCCGCCGCCGATAAAACGGCAGCACGCAGAGTATGTGCCAAAGGGCACCAGATTACTTGGAGTACAACTCAACGATGAGGTGTTCTTCAACAGGATAGTCGATATCGTCTCTCTGCGGAAGAGCTACAACCTTGCCGCCGAGGAGATTCTCGTCCTTTTCAAGCCACTTAGGTGTGAGGGCTGATGCGTTCTCGCCCTCAGCGATAGCCTTAAATCTTGCAGTTGAACGGCTCTTTTCCTTTACGGTGATAACGTCGCCGACCTTAACGATGTAGGAGGGGATGTTAACCTTTTTGCCGTTAACGGTAAAGTGAGCATGGTTAACAAGCTGTCTTGCCTCGCGTCTTGTAGCTGCAAGTCCGAGACGGAAAACAACGTTGTCAAGTCTGCGCTCTACGAGTGAAAGCAAAGCCTCACCGGTCTTGCCCTCAGCCTTTTCAGCCTTCTCATAGTAAGCGCGGAACTGCTTTTCGAGAATGCCGTAGATAAACTTAACCTTCTGCTTCTCGGTAAGCTGCATGCTGTACTCGCTCTTTTTTCTTCTCATTTTTCCGCCGGGATTTCTGTTAGAGGTCTTTTTGCTGTAACCCATAACGGCGGGCGAAATGCCAAGCGCTCTGCAACGCTTTGCGATTGGCTGCATATTCTTAGCCATTAATAATTTCCTCCTTTAATAATACTACACACGTCTTCTCTTGGGAGGACGGCATCCGTTGTGAGGAATTGGTGTAACGTCTTTGATCATTGTTACCTCAAGACCTGCTGTCTGAAGAGCTCTGATAGCTGCTTCTCTGCCCTGTCCGGGTCCCTTTACATAAACCTCGACGTATTTCATACCGTGCTCCATTGCAGCTTTAGCGGCTGTCTCGGCTGCTGACTGAGCCGCGAACGGAGTAGACTTCTTTGAACCTCTGAATCCGAGCTCGCCTGCGCTTGCCCAAGAAACAGCGTTACCCTGTGTATCGGAAATAGTAACAATAGTATTGTTAAATGTAGACTGGATATGAGCCGCGCCTTTCTCGATGTGCTTGCGCTCACGGCGGCGGCGGATAACCTTCTTGCCTTTTGGTGCTGCCATAGTCGTGAACCTCCTTACTTCTTCTTGTTCGCCATAGTCTTACGGGGACCCTTACGTGTACGGGCGTTTGTCTTTGAACGCTGACCTCTTACGGGGAGTCCCTTTCTGTGACGAACACCGCGGTAACATCCGATATCAATAAGTCTTTTAATATCATAAGCTATGTCACGGCGAAGGTCACCTTCTACGCGGCAATGGTGCTCAATGTATTCTCTGAGCTTTGAAACATCTTCTTCTGTTAAATCCCTAACGCGTGTGTCGGGATTAACGCCTGTTGCAGCAATAATGTCTGTTGCAGTTTTACGACCGATACCGAAAATATAGGTTAAGCCGATCTCAACTCTTTTATCTCTCGGCAAGTCAACGCCTGCTATACGAGCCATTCAGTTGCACCTCCATATAAAAATTAAGTTAAGTTTAATTTGATAAGCGGAGCTTTTTTAATTGATAATTGATAGTTGATAATTGATAATTTCGGTCGGGTATAAAGGTTTGTTTTACCGAAACGTTTTGTTCCCGATTGAATCAATATGGTGCTGACTTTGGTGACAGGGGCAAGCCCTGTCACTACAATGCAACACATAGGTTTATTGTAGTGGCAACCCTTGCGGTTGCCTTTTAAATCGGGTGTGGGCGGAGCCCACCCTTAATTATCCATTCTCCATTTTCCATTATCCATTAATTTGTCCCGCTGTTTTGTGCGAATGTTTCTGTCGATTAATTAACCCTGACGCTGCTTATGCTTGGGGTTTTCGCAGATAACGAGAATTTTGCCTTTTCTCTTAATTACCTTGCACTTATCGCACATTTTCTTTACTGAAGGTCTGACTTTCACTAATAATCATTCCTTTCTTTGTTTTTTAAGTCGTTACATAGGTTTTACTTTTGTTAAGCCTTCTGTTCTCGACTGAAAACTTCGGGCTTATTCTTACGTTTGGCAAGCTGTCTTTTAAGACTATTGCTTAACTGAACGTTTTTGAATTGATAATTGATAGTTGATAATTGATAATTTCGGTCAAGTTTGCGAAAAAATCAAACTTTTTTAACATAACCAAGCGTTTGCTCACGGGCGGACACACGGGTCCGCCCCTACATTTCTAAGGAAATGCCGGAGCTTAATCATTAACTTTCAACTTTCAACTTTCAACTTTCAATTATAAAGAATTACTTGGATCTCCAGGTAATTCTGCCTCTTGTCAGGTC
>CAMNHG010000037.1 GCA_946539105.1 uncultured Clostridia bacterium
CTTGACGCCTGCGACATTTGCGGTGAGGCAGGCTACTTTGAGCGCGACGGACAGATTGTCTGCAAACGCTGCGACGTTGTAATGAATATCAACACCATTGGCTTCAAGGGCGGCTGCAACCCGATTGTTATTGACTACGAGGTCAAGGACGGCAGAATTATCGTGCCGATTGAGGGCTTGGTTCTGCACGAGCGCAAGTTTAAGTGATTAGGAGAAATTTATGTTTTTCAGAATGATAAAAGGAGCGTTGTTCAGGCAAAAATCGAAAATGATTATGATTGCCGTCACAATCGCGCTCGGAGCGTCGCTGGCAACGGCTATGCTCAACATTATGCTCGACGTGGGGGATAAGGTTAATCAGGAGCTTAAGGCATACGGTGCTAACATCACCGTTGTTCCGAAGGAAAACTCCGTGCTAAACGAGCTGTATTCCCTTGACGAGAAGGAAGAAACCGCCGCGGCTCACCTTAAAGAGGATGACCTCGGCAAAATAAAGACAATTTTCTGGGGATTCAATATTCTCGACTTTACTCCGTTTGTAAATACATACGTACAGCTTCAAAGCGGTGAATCCGTCAAGCTGACCGGCACTTGGTTCAACCATCACCTCGCGCTTAACACAGGCGAGGAGCTCGACGCGGGAATCCACAGCCTTCGCTCATGGTGGGATGTTAAAAACGGTCAGTGGATTGACGAGCAAAGCGACAGCGCAAATGAAAATTCGGCAATGATAGGCGTTGCCCTCGCTGAAAAGCTTGGTGTCACCACAGGGGATAAGCTCGAAGTTAAGACCTCAAAGGGAAGTAAAACCTTAAATATCGCAGGCGTTTACGACGCAGGCGGCGACGAGGACGAGCAGATTTTTACTACGCTCAAAACCGCTCAGGAGCTATCGGGCACTAAGGGCTTAATCGACAGCATCGAGGTCAGCGCACTGACAACTCCCGACAACGAGCTTGCCAGAAAAGCGGCTACAAAAGGACCTGCCTCACTTTCTCCTGCGGATTATGAAACTTGGTACTGCACGGCGTATGTAAGCTCAATTTGCTATCAAATTCAGGAGGCGATTCCCGACTCGGTAGCATCTCCGGTACGTCAGGTTGCCGAGTCCGAGGGAACTATCCTCGATAAAACCCAGCTTTTGATGATACTTATAACAATACTCAGCCTGTTCGGCTCAGCACTCGGAATCTCGAACCTTGTAACCGCGAGCGTAATGGAGCGCAGCAACGAGATAGGCCTTCTAAAGGCAATCGGAGCACGTGACTACCGTATCTCGGGCATTGTGCTGACGGAAATTATAATCACCGCGGTTGTCGGCGGCGTCGCAGGCTACTTTATGGGCTACGGCTTCGCTCAGATTATCGGTCATACCGTGTTTAACTCGGCGATTGAAATGAAGCCGATGGTTATTCCGGTTGTTGCGGTTCTTATTATAATTGTAACGCTTTTGGGCAGTATCCCGGCAATCCGTATGCTGCTCAGACTCCGCCCTGCGGAAGTATTGCACGGACGTTAAGGGAGGTTAAGTAATGAAAAGACAAACAATGTTTTTGAAAATGATTACCGCCTCTCTTTTAAGAAGGCGCTCGCGTATGCTGGTCGCGCTCCTCGCAATCGCGGTAGGCGCGACAATTCTCTCGGGACTTGTGACGATTTATTACGACGTTCCGCGCCAGATGGGTGAGCAGTTCAGAAACTACGGAGCGAATATGATTTTTACTCCGTCGGGCAGCGATAAGCTCAGCACAGACGCGATCAACAAGGCAAAGGGACTTATCGACAGTAATGAGCTTGTCGGAACTGCACCGTACAGATATGAGAATATAACAGTTTACGAACGTCCGCTTATGGCGGCGGCGACCGACTTTGAAGGCGCGGAAAAAACCTGTCCGTACTGGCGTATTGACGGCGAATGGCCGTCAAAAAACGGCGAAGCGCTTGTCGGTAAAGAAACCGCCGAGACTCTCGATTTAAGGGCAGGCGATACCGTAACGCTCGTCTATGACCTTGAAGGTCAGACAACCGCGGCAAAGCCTTCGGAAAAGGCGGAGAGAAACCAGAACAGCCTTGAATTTAAGGTGACGGGTATTCTCGACACGGGCGGCAACGAGGAAAAGTACATCTTTGTTTCAATAGCAGATATGGAGTCGCTTACCGGCAAGTCGGATATTTTCGATATGACAGAGCTCAGCGTTTCGGCTTCTCAGGAGCGGCTTTCGGACTATGCCGAGAAAATATCCTCAGAGGTTGACGGCCTTTCGGCGCGCCTTGTAAAGCGCGTTACCCAGTCCGAGAACACAGTGCTTTCAAAGCTGCAGGCGCTTGTGCTGCTTGTAACGATAATCGTTCTGCTGCTGACTATGATTTGCGTTGCCACAACAATGATGGCGGTAGTTACCGAACGCAGGAAGGAAGTTGGACTTCGCAAGGCGCTTGGCGCTTCAAACAGAAGCATTATATTTGAGTTTATGGGCGAGGGCTTGCTGCTCGGCGCAATCGGCGGACTGCTCGGTTCGATTTTCGGCTTCATCTTTGCCCAGGCGGTCAGCATTAACGTGTTCAACAGCTCAATTCAGTTCCACTGGATTTTAATCCCCATAACAATACTTGTGTCGGTGCTGGTAACGGGAATATCCTGCGTGCTTCCGGTAAGAAGCGCGACGGACGTAGATCCTGCTCTGGTGCTTAAGGGCGAATGATAAAGGAGAATTATATGAGTCTTTTGAAAATAAAAAACGTATCAAAAATCTACGGTCCGCTCAAGGCGCTTGACGGAGTTAATCTCACCGTTGAAAACGGCGAGTGGCTGGCGATTATGGGGCCTTCCGGCTCAGGAAAGTCAACCATGATGAATATTATCGGCTGTATGGATAAGCCGTCCTTGGGCGAGGTTATCCTCGACGGAGTTGACATCGCCAAGGAAAGCGACAAAAAGCTGACCGAAATCCGCAGGGATAAAATCGGACTTATCTTTCAGCAGTTCCATCTTATCAACTACCTTACAGCGGTAGAAAATGTAATGGTTTCGCAGTATTACCACAGTATGCCCGACGAAAAAGAGGCTATGGAGGCGCTTGAGCGCGTAGGACTTGCCGACCGCGCAAAGCACTTGCCCAGTCAGCTTTCGGGCGGTGAGCAGCAGCGCGTGTGTATCGCGAGAGCGCTTATAAATCACCCCGAAATCGTCCTTGCCGACGAGCCCACGGGTAACCTTGACGAAGCCAACGAAAATATCGTTATCGACATTTTCAAGCAGCTTCACCGTCAGGGCACAACGCTGATTGTTGTTACCCATGATCCCGAGGTTGCCGAGGTTGCTCAAAGAACCGTTGTGCTCGAGCACGGCAGGCTCGTAAAGGAAATTATAAACGAAAATTTTGAGGAGTAATTTTATGAAAAAGCTAATTGCATTTTTGGTATGCGCATTAATGCTCGCGGCGGCTCTGTGCGGCTGCGGCGGCAACAAGACCTATAAGGACGGCACATTTACCGGAAAAAGCTCAGTTTTCTCAGGTGACGAGGAAGGCAACGGCAACGGCTACGGCGAGGTAACAATCACAATCAAGGACAACGCAATAACCGCCTGCGAGTTCAAAACCTATGAGGAGAACGGAACCCTTAAGGGCAAGGACTACGGTATGGTAGACGGCGAGATTAAAAACCAGGACTACTACAACAAGGCTCAAAAGGCCATCAAGGGCAGTGAGCAGTACGCCAAGGAGATTGTAGGAAAAATCAATCCCGATGAGGTTGACAGCATTTCAGGCGCGACCTACTCGCACAACCAGTTCGTCGAGGCGGTTTACGACGCTCTTGACAAGGCAGCTGAATAATATTAATATGTAAATGGCAGGCAGTATTATCTCTCTGCCATTTGCTTGTTTTGGTGAATTTATGAAAACTGTATTAAGATACGCAATGCGGCTTTTGTCCGTTGCCGTTGCCGCAGCTTTGATAATTTGTCTGCTGACGGCCGGCGGATATATTAACCTAAACAGCGATTCCCCCGACGCGGTGTCATCGGCTACCGCACAGACGGTGTCTGCTAAGGATATGGAGGGAAAATGGGTTGTGCTTATCAACCGCGAGCTTCACGATAAATCGGGCACAACCGCCGATTGGCAAAAGTTCTTTACCTTTTCCGATAACGTACCGCTTATTATGGAGGACATAACCTGCAAGGTCGCAGATGGCGATTCAAGCGGACTTGATACCGCGAAAAAGTATCAGGCGCGTTTGCCGGAGAACCAAATGAAAATCGTACAGGAGGCAGGCACTATGCTTGTTTCCAAGGCGGAGCTTACGCGCTTTGATGTAATCATTTTAAGCGAAGCTGCCGCGAACACCTACGGTGCGCAAACCTTATACGACAGAAATGATATTATCACAATAAAAATGTAGAGGCTTTTATGAGGAAAATCAACGGAATAATCGCAATGACCGTGCTCGTGCTGTTTGTAATTCACGGCTTGCTCGGAGCGCTCAATTTAATGAATATCGCGACGGTTATCGTCAAGGCGCTGTCGTATACAATGCTTGCGCTGATTATAGTCCATGCGGTTATCAGCATAGTGCTGACGGTTCGTTCGGTTAGAACAGCGGTAAAGACAAAAGCTCCGTATTTCCGTCATAACCGCCTTTTCTGGGCGAGAAGGCTCAGCGGAGTTTTGATTTTAGCGCTTGTATTTTTCCATATGACAGCGTTCGGCTATACCTCGGGCGGAGTGTTCCGCTTAGTTCCGTTTGATGTTTTCCGCCTGATAACACAAATATTATTTATACTTAGTATCGCCGTTCACATTATCACAAACGTCAAGCCTGTACTCATAACCTTCGGCGTTAAAAGACTTCGCCTCAAGGCAGGGGATATTTTGTTCTTTATCTCGGTCGCAATGCTGTTTATGGCGGCAGGCTTTATTATCTACTACATCAGGTGGCAGCTATGAGGATAAATATTATCGGCGCAGGGCTTGCCGGACTTTCCGCGGCAATAACCCTTGCCGAAAACGGAGTAAAGTCAAATTTAATATCGTCAATGCAGTCCGAACGCGCTCAGTCGGTTATGGCTGAGGGCGGAATAAACGCCTGCCTGAACACAATGGGCGAGGACGACGCGGTGGAAAATCATATTGAAGATACTATCCGCGGCGGAGTAAACCTTGCCGATAAAAGCGCCGTACAAGGTCTTTGTGAAAATGCTCCCGAAATAGTTAAAAATTTCTATAACCTCGGAGTTCCGTTTCAGACAAACGAAAACGGAATTGTTCAGCGCAATTTCGGCGGACAAAAGAAAAAGCGCACTGCCTTTGTAAAAAGCAGTACGGGCAAAATGCTGATGACAGCGCTGATTGACGCGGCACGCCGATATGAGGCGGAGGGTATAATTAAGCGGTATCCGCATCACGTGCTCCAAGCGCTTCATATTCAGGATAACAAATGCCAAGGCGTAACCGTCACCGATACCCACACAGGCGATAGCATATCTTTTTTCGGAAGCGTAATTCTCGCCTCGGGCGGAATGAACGGTTTGTTTGACGGACTTACAACGGGTACTACGCAGAACACCGCCGATGTTACCGCGATGTGCCTTGAAAACGGCGTTGAGCTTGCAAATCTCGAATTTATCCAGTATCATCCAACGACAATCGCAATCCCCGGAAAGCGCCTGCTGATAAGCGAGGCGGCAAGGGGAGAGGGCGGCAGGCTGTTTGTAAACAGAAACGGCAAGCCGTGGTACTTTATGGAAGAAAAATATCCTGAGCTCAAAAACCTTATGCCGCGCGACGTTGTTTCGGCGGAAATTGTCGAAGTGACCTCAATGCCCGAATGTGAAAATCAGGTTTATCTCGATATGACGGGGATTGATAAAAAGGTTTGGAAAACCCGCCTTTCCGATTTGCGAGAGCAGGTGATCCACTACCTCGCGCTCGACCCAATGAAAAAGCCTATTCCCGTATCACCGGGTATTCACTATTTTATGGGCGGCGTTTGGGTTGACTCAGAACACCATACCTCAGCGGAAAACCTCTACGCCGCAGGCGAGTGCGCCTGTCAGTATCACGGCGCGAACCGCTTGGGCGGCAACTCGCTTTTAGGCGCGGTTTACGGCGGGAAAATTGCCGCGTTGACAGCAATGAAGGAAAACGGCAAACAGGAAGTTCCTGCGGAATTAAAGCGCGTTCAGTCATATTCAGAGGTTACTCCTTTGTTCAGAAATTCGGTAAGTCAAATCCTCGGTAATCATTTAAAAATATTGCGCAATGAAGATGACCTAAATAAGGCTTTGGACGAATTGGATTTAATGCAAAATAAAGCCGCAAATCCTGCCGAAATCCGCCTGCTCGGTCTTGCGAAAGCGACTGTAAATTGCGCTCTGTTCCGCAAAGAGAGCCGCGGCGCACACAGACGGACGGATTACCCGGAAACAAATCCCGACTGCCAAAAGCAGACTATAGTTAAAAATACAAAAGTTTTTTTCAGAGAAATTAATCAGTTATGAAGCTTACAATAGATATTTTGCGGCAAAAGGACAGCGCGTCCGTGCCGTACAAACAGATAATTGAATTTGAAGCCTTGCCCGAAGACACCGTTGCGACGCTATTAAATAAAATCAACGCGAGTGATGACCTAAGGGATATTAACGGAAATCCCGTCGGAATAATTCATTGGCAGTGCAGCTGCCTGCAAAAGAAGTGCGGAGCGTGCGCAATGCGCATAAACGGAACTCCTGCTCTCGCCTGCGACACAAAGCTGAGCACCTGCAAGCGCGGTAAGCTCAGCTTGGAGCCTTTGAGAAAATTCCCGACAGTCCGTGATTTAATTGTTGACCGCAGCCTGATGATGGATAACCTCAGGTCAATTCACAACTGGCTGGAGCAGACTGCTCATCATTCAAAAAAGGCGGCGGAATTAAGCTATGACGCTTCGCGTTGTCTGCAGTGCGGCTGCTGCCTTGAGGTCTGCCCGAACTTTATGCCGGACGGCGACTTTTACGGAGCGGCGGCTTTTGTACCGGCTTCAAGAATTCTCGCCCAGCTTAAAAAAAACAATCCTCAGGAGTTAACCGCTTTATATCAAAAGAATATCTACGGCGGCTGCGGAAAATCGCTCTCCTGCCACAACATTTGTCCGGCTGGTATTGACGTTGAGCAAAAGCTCTCAAATGCCAACGCCATCGCGGTGTGGAAAAGATTTTTCAGTAGTTAACAAATATCATATCCCCAACAAATTTGAAGTTTTCTAACTCATTTTTGTTGGGGATATGTTTATTCAAAAAATCAATGTTTAAGCCGCTTTTGCATATTTGGTAAATAAAAAATCAACCTACTCTTAGGAACACTCCTAAAATTTAGGAACATAACATTATGTATTTCCAAGATTAAAATAGTTTTCTTTGATTAACAAAGTCGAAGAACTCCTGATTTAGTCTTTTTCGTTCTTCATTAAGCGCGTTTAGTTTTTCTACCAACGGGCTTGTCGCGTCTGCAACATAAATATTATGTACTGTTTCCCTCGGCTTTTTAACGTATTTTACCTTGGCTTTTTTCATAAGCTCATTCCAGCCCGAAATTTTGCAGTGATTTGCTATAGTGTCCCAAGCAGGCGTTCCTTCATCGCGCAGACAATTGTAGGTCTTGCTGTTCATTCCTTCTTTTTTGTGCTTGTTGAATTGCTCGATAAAACAGTTAAGCCAATCATCCTGAGTTTCAAAGCCGAACGGATTTGACAGTTCGGGATTCAAGGCTTTGAGCGTGCGGTTTTCGGGGAAAAGCCGTTTGAGCAATAGGGAAGGGGACATATTAAAAACAGACCGTATCGTAACGCTTTTGGGCATACCGTGCTCCTTGAGGTTTGTCACCGTAGGCGCTCTGCCTGTCCGTTCTTTGTAGTCGTTCAAGGCGGCGATAATCGTTTCCTTAGTCCAGCTTTTGTACCAATCCGCCTGCTCAAGCTTTCCGAGCAGTTTAAGTGCCTGCTCCTTGGTTTTGGGCGGAATATCGTCCCTTTGCCTGATTGATTCAATGCCGATTTGAATTGCTTTTTCGGTAGAAATAATACTCATATATGTACCTCCTGAGTAGTCTTTTCTACCACTATACGTCATAGGAACCCCGTAGGTGGAAAATCTGACGTTCAACGTAGGGTCAAAGTTGTCAATCGCTTTTATCAAGCCGATAACGCCTACCTGAAACAAATCGTCGGGATTTTCGCCGCGGTTGGTAAAGCGTTGAATAACCGACAGCACAAGGCGCAGATTGCCGTTTATCATCTCATCGCGAGCCTTTTTCTTTTCTTTCTCATTGCCGTTCGCAATCAGCTCCATAAGCTCGCGCTTGCGGCTTTCGCTGAGCACTTTTAGCTTAGAGGTGTTAACTCCGCAAATCTCTACCTTTGAATACTGCAAAAAATCGCCCCTGACAAAAAATTCTACAATAATTATTGCCAAAGGGCGGTTGATTATTCTGCATAGCATACAGATTTTGTTACTGATTAACAATCATCTGTCACGTTCCAAGGCAGAAGAATAAAAGGAATTGCTGAGTTGGTAAGTTGTAACTGATTATTTACAAAATCAAATGTAAAGAACTTATCGACGATTCCTTTGCAGGAAATGAACATTATAAAACCCCCAAAAAAATTTGAAGTTTTAGAACTCATTTTTGTTGGGGATTTGTTTGTTAAAAAAGTTTCCACCGCTTGCGAGGGAGGGGGCAGACGTTTCCGATATCAAAACGTTATAAATTTCAATAAAACATATAATTAACACCGTAGGGGCGGACCCGCGTGTCCGCCCGAGGTCGTTCATTAAAACGTGCATATTAAATCAAACCCTCGGACGAGACTGAACGCCCGGCGTGAAACAGATTTTCAAATATGATTTGTTCACGGCTTTTCCTTCTTTTTAAAGCGTTGGATTTTTTTATATTCAGTCAAAATCCCCTTTGGGTGTGTAATCGCGCCTTTTATCGGGCGGTAAATAAGCAGGAAAGGGTAAAGTGATTTATGTTTTGCGAAAAACGGATAATTTTTTTCCAACTCTTTGCCCGAGATAAAAAACCGGCTTTTTAGATAGCGGCGTTTGGATTCCTTGCTGTCATCGCCACCGAGATTGTCTGATATCTTGTTATATTCCTGATTTTCATAGGTTCCGGCGTTGCCGGAGGAAATATAGTAGTTGAGGTCGCTTTGCTCGTATTTATCAAGCGCGCTTCCGGTAAATACCTTTTGTGAAAGACAGCGTATTTTTTCTTCAAAGGCGGTGATTTCCAGCTTGGCAAGCTCCGCGTCGAGGTAGTCACGGTTCAAATCAGGGTGTGCGCGGAGAAATACATACACATCAAGCAGCGAGCGTAAGCCCGCTTTGCCGTGGAAATATTGCTTGTAGGTGTGGGTGAGAATTAACAAATATAAATCCTCGTCCGTCATTTGGCGCATAGCGGATTTAGGGTACAGCTCCTTGAGCAAAATTCCATTTGGCGGCAGATACCAATTTTTCGCCTTTTCAAATTCCTGCGCAATCGCCATACGTTCTGATTCATTTATAGTCAGATTGTGAATTGCCTTTTTCTTGGCTTGGTCAAAGGCGAGTGGCAATGTGATGACCTGTTCAAGCGCGAAGGCAACGGCTTCGGTGAGCATATGCTCCTGCGACAAGCGAAAAACCTCCGCCAAATCCATATTTTCCACGCGCTCTTTGTCGGGCGTTTCCTCATTAACCGCGCAGGATGTAAGATAAATCACGTCCTTGGCAATCCTCGCGTCGCGCTCTGTCAGCGTTTCCACCGGATAGGTTTTGCCGTTTCGGACAATGCCGGTCAGCACGCCGATAATGTGCTTGTCGGTGATACCTTTTTCAATAAAAGTGCGGTTGTCGCCCTTCATTGAATACTTGCCTTTTTTGATTGCGACAATACGGTGAAGCACATACTGTCCGCTGTCACGCTTATAAAGCGGCACGTCGCCGACCTTCAGCGGTTCTTTGACAGCTTCAATTATCAGTAAATCGCGCTCGCGGATAACGGGAAACATACTGTCTCCCACGTTGGTATAAATCAATCTGCCCTGTTCGGCGATAATGTCCTCAAACTTTTTATTCATCAATCGCGCCTATCTCTTTCAGCTTTTTTACCGCTTCTTCAACGTCGGCTTTGATAACCTCTCTGTCGCCGTCAAAGCGTTTGCGGAGGGTGCTGACAATTTTTATTCTGTGAATGTCTGAATTTATTTCAGTATATCATACAATATTGGCATCAAATTTGCAAATAAGAATTATTCCTGCGTTTGAGAATCGCCTGATGTTGTCCTGCAGCGAATGACAAATACAATAACCACATTAAGCCTTGTCCGTCATTCATCTGTATTTATTTGAATTTTACTGCAAGTTATACGGAATTGACAATAAAAAAAATTATGGATATAATTAGACTGTATTAACAGGGAATTATAAGGCAGAGGGAAGTATGAAAAATACAGACAACCAAAAAGCCGCGACGGATTTAATATATCTTGTTTCGTGCGCGGTTAACGGAGAAAAACCCGACAAAAGAATATGCGAAAAAATGAATCTCGACGAGGTTCTTAATCTAGCGCGCCGTCATTCCTTATCCGTCGCGGCGGCTTTCGCGCTTGAAAAATCAGGCGTGATTTCCGGCAATTTCAGAGAAGAAAAATATAAAGCTGTCCGAAGATTGTCCCTGCTTAACATCGAGCGCGGCAGAGTTTTGAGCGAGCTTGAAAAACGCGGTATTTGGTATATGCCGCTAAAGGGAATAGTGCTGAAGGATTATTACCCAAAAACAGCGATGAGGGAGATGTCGGATAACGATATTCTTTTTGACCTTGAAAAGCACTCTGAGGTCAGGAGTATAATGGAAGGTCTCGGCTTCAAGTGCATATTGTACGGAAAGACAAATCATGATGTTTATGAAAAACCGCCTCAGCTTGACTTTGAAATGCACCGTTATCTTTTTGACAGCCTTGATGAAATCGAATTGTTTAGTTATTTCAAAGGAGTAAAAAGCAGGCTTATTAAAGATCAAGACAACCTTTGCGGATATCATATGACGTATGAGGATTTATATATTTACCTGATTTGTCATTTGCGCATGCATTATCAAATAATGGGAACAGGCTTGCGGTCTTTGCTCGATATATATGTGTTCCGCAAAAAACACGTTGAAGCGTTAGACCTTTGTTATATTAAATCCGAGCTGGATAAACTTAAGCTCTTTGAGTTTGAACAGTTCATCAGTCAGTTTGCGATTAAGCTGTTCAGCGGACAATCGCTTAACAGTCAGGAGAGTGACGAACTGAATTTTATTTTGAGCTCGAATACGCACGGCACTCTTGACAATGTTATGATGACTAATTTAAACAACGATGACAGTGCCTCGGCAAAAAGTAAATATGTATTAAACCGTTTATTTCCGCCTGTAAAGAGCTTGAAAAGAGGACATCCGGTAGTTTACCGTCACAAAGGCTTATATCCGTTCTGGCTTGTTTGCCGACCTTTTATAGGCATTGTAAAACACCGTAAACTAATGTTCGGCGAAATAAAAAGATTGAAGAACTTTAAGAAAAAAGAAAATAACGGCAAATTCAACTAAAACAAATTTCCCGATTTTTTCATTTTAATAC
>CAMNHG010000038.1 GCA_946539105.1 uncultured Clostridia bacterium
CACTAAATCATATAATACCACTGTTTTTTTGATTTTGCAAGGGGTAAACGGAATTATTTAATTTTATCTGCGGCGAGCTTTTGAATCATAAGCGCGTCAAGCGTATCCGCAACGCCGTCGTTGTTTACGTCAGCCGCAAAAATCTGCTCCGGTGTGAGCTGAGCTTTGTCCGCGGAGTACTTTTGAACCAAAGACGCGTCGAGCACATCTACAGCACCGTCATTATTTGCGTCGCCTAAAATCTCCTGATAATCAGGATTGGTGGGATTAACAGGCTCGGTAACAGCTTCGGGTGAAGTTGTCGCAATCATCGGGTAGGAAGGATCTGATGGTTCATACGTGATCGGCTCAGTTTCGTCCTCATCGCCTACAATCGTCTTGTAACCTTCCGCGGTTTCCACCACAAGCCAATCAACCGAAAAATACACAACTGTATCAAATTCCGAATAATAGTCGTTACTGCTGTTTGGCATACTAACCGAAACATCCGCGGTCAACAGGGGTTCACCTTTTTTTACAGGTACAGACGAAGAAAGAGTACAATCGCCTTTCAGCATCCAAATATTATCATCCGCTGTTTCACATTCCATATCTGTAAAGGTTTCGTAGCTGTCTAAGGTAACGCCGGGATCATCGTGAAAAAGGGTGAACCCGAAGCTGACAATTTTCAAATCCTCGGGCGCGGTAAAGCTGAGCGTATGCTGACCGTAAACATATCCTGAAAAAGTTTTATTATCCTCGCAGTAATTTGACTCCTGAGTAAGAAAGTACTCTGACCATTCCACACAATGCCCTGTCGAATCCTCAAAATAATCATCGTAACCGGGACCTGTAAAACCGATCTTACTTTCCTCGGTTACGCTCGCCGCAGCTGACAGGGAGCACGCTGCCGTAACGGCAACTGCCAAAACCAATGCCGTTAATACCAATAAAAACTTGGATTTTTTCATAATCAAACCTCCTAAATAACATTAATCATAAGCCTTTCAGCCAAAGGATTGTACAAAAATCAATCTATAATTATAATAACATATTCAAAAATGGATTTCAACAGGTATTTGTATATAAAAGGACAGCGGACGAATTAATTTGTTTTTGAAATTTTAAAAATAATTTACTTTCGCCGATATTGACCAAGCGGAAGTTTAGGCTTATAATTAAAGTATCAAAATAAATAATAAAATACAGGAGGAAAATTTATGTCAAACAGAATCATACTCAATATGGTTTCTCACCACGGCAAGGGCGCGATTAACGAAATCCCTGCCATCGCGAAAACAAAGGGCTTTAAGCATATTTTTGTATGCTCCGACCCCGACCTTGTAAAGTTCGGCGTAACCGCAAAGGTTACCGATTTGCTCGAAAAGGACGGTATCCCCTACACCGTTTACTCGGGAATCAAGCCAAACCCGACTATTGAAAACGTAAAGGACGGCGTTGAGGCATTCAAGGCTTGCGGTGCCGACTCGATTATTACAATCGGCGGCGGCTCGTCAATGGACACCGCAAAGGCAATCGGCGTTATCATCACAAACCCCGAGTTTGCCGACGTCCGCTCGCTCGAGGGCGTTGCCCCGACTAAGAACCACGCTGTTCCCACAATCGCCGTTCCCACAACAGCCGGCACTGCCGCTGAGGTAACTATCAACTACGTTATCACCGACACCGAAAAAGAGCGCAAGTTCGTTTGCGTTGACGAGCACGACATTCCCGAGGTCGCGATTGTCGACCCCGATATGATGTCGTCAATGCCCAAGGGTCTCACCGCGGCAACGGGCATGGACGCGCTGACTCACGCCATTGAGGGCTACACCACCAAGGCGGCGTGGGAAATGACCGATATGTTCCACCTCGAGGCTATCAAGCTCATCGCAAAGCATCTTCGCGGCGCGGTTGAGAATAAGCCGGAGGACAGAGAGGGCATGGCACTTGCGCAGTACGTTGCCGGTATGGGCTTCTCTAACGTAGGACTCGGAATTGCCCACTCTATCGCCCACACCCTCGGTGCTCACTACGACACACCGCACGGCGTAGCCTGCGCAATGATGCTCCCGATTGTTATGGAGTATAATCAGGAGTACACAGGCGAGAAGTTCCGCGAAATCGCGCGCGCTATGGGTGTTGAAGGCGTTGACTCGATGAGCGTTGACGAATACCGCAAGGCTGCGGTTGACGCGGTTAAGCAGCTCTCCGCTGACGTCGGAATCCCCGCTAAGAACGATAAGGTTCGCGAGGAGGACCTCGATGTGCTCGCTGCCGACGCATACGCCGACGCCTGCCGTCCCGGCAACCCGAGAGACACCAGCGTTGAGGACTTAAAAGAACTCTATAAAAAGATTATGGCATAAGCATAACTAAAACTAAGGTAATCGGTATCCGCTTTTGGGATATTGATTACCTTTTATTTTGTTTCCGTTACTCTATAAACGAAAAAGAGCAAGGCAAAAACCTTGCTCCTTTTTAGTTTAGTAAATAATTATTACGCTTTGTTGAACTTCTCTTTAGGCTGCTTACAGCGCGGACAACGCCAATCGTCGGGCAAGTCCTCAAAGGCAACGCCGTCATTCTCGGCAGGGTCGTAAACATAGCCGCAAATTGAGCAGATATATATTCCTGTAGCCTCCTGCTCTGTAAAATCAATTTCGGCAAAGATTGTCTCAACGGGATTGTCCAAATCCATCACGCGCTTTGCCTCAAGATTTTCATAGCCCTGAGGGGTATGAGTGCCGCAATACACGGTCGGATGGTTGCGGACAAACTCGCGTACACGGCCGAGAGTTGTGAGTGCGTCTTGAAGATTGTCAAAAACAACAGACTGCTTGTTTTCATACAGTGCCTCGTCAACATAGGTGATATCGCCGTGGAGCATATAGAACAGACCGCCGTCCTCAACAACCACAAGACTGTTGCCCTTGGTGTGTCCCTTTGCCTTGATAAAATAAATTCCGTCGCGTATTTTCTGACTTTCGGGGAAGTTGTAATACGCTCCGTCGGTGAAGGTCACGGGAACAATATTGTCAATACCCTGCAATTCAGGCGCGTCAAGCTCGTCCGCGTTAACATAAATTTTCGCGTTCGGAAAGGACTTAAGCTCTCCGGAATGGTCGCTGTGCCTGTGGGTAAGCAAAATCTTTGTCACCTGCTCGGGCTTATAGCCGAGGTTGCGGAAAGCCTCCATATAGCTGCAAATATCCTTGCCGGTATAGGCGGCAACTTCCTTGTCGGGCTTTTCTTCGGGAGTGCCCGCGGGCAGACCTGTATCGACCAAAATAACCTCGTCGCCTGTGTCAATCAAATAATTTTGCAGACTGCCGCGAAAACGGATGTCCATACTGTACTTTTCGGGACCTTCCTCCGCGCCGAACGCAAACAGCTGTGAATAAAATCCGTCTTTTCTGAATTTTACTGCTTTTATTTCCATTGTGTTTCCTCCTTACCGGGAAATTTAATAAAGGAGCCAACCCAATCAGTCGGCTTATTGAGTTCAACCATTTATGCGGTACATATAACACTATAAGTTGTTATATGATTATATCAGAATAACACATTATTTGCAATGCTTTTTGGTTTATTATTAATGTTGTAAAAAGATACTGTGATGAATTGAAAAAATTTTTAAAAAGTTTTCGAAAAAGTATTGACTTGTTAATAACATTATGATATTATCATATTGAAATAAACCTACAGGATATCCTCCGGATTTATTACCTAAAACATTCACCCGGATCGAAAGCAATCGATCTCAGAATCCAATCATCATAACAGGAGGCATAATATGTATATCAAATTTTTACCGAACGAGTATGTAATCCGCTACAAAAAGGGTAAACAAACAGCCGCCGGCAGAGGCCTGTCCTTTTATTACTTTGACAAAAGCACCTCTGTCGCGGTAGTGCCTGTATCAGTGATGGATACCGACTTTATTTTTGAAGAGCAAACCGAGGATTTTCAGAACGTAACGGTGCAGGGACAGTTGGCGTATCGCATTACCGATTATGAGAAAATCGCGGAAATGCTGAATTTCGCCACCAATCTGAAAACAAAGAGATACTATGACGAACCGCTTCAAAAGCTATCCAAGCGCATCATCAACATTGCGGACGTCCTCGTCAAAAACTGCGTCAGTGCTGTTGGATTGACGCAGGCGATTCAAGCAGAAAGAAATTTTGCGGAAAAGATTTTTGATGAACTCAAATCAAACGAGGAGGTTCGTTTTCTGGGGATAGAGGTAACAGGCTTTTCTATCTTGCGTATCAGCGCAAGCAACGAAACCCATCGCGCGTTGGAAGCGAGAACACGTGAGGAAATTCAAAAAGAAAGCGACGACGCGCTGTATGAGCGCAGAAACGCTTCTATCGAGCAGGAGAGAAAGGTCAAAGAAAACGAGTTGAATACCGAGATCTCCGTTGAAGAAAAGAAGAAACAAATTCGCGAAACGGAAATCGCGACAAAGCGGATGGTGCTTGAAAAAGAAAACGAACTTGAACGCATACGCATTAACGCGCAGACCGAACAGGCGAGAATTGAAACCGCCGCGGAAGCGGAGCGGGAACAGATGAAGATTGACGCGCAGATTGAGCTTGAGCGCAAGCGCAGGGAGCTTGCCGAAATGCGGCTGGAAAACGCCAAAAAGGACGCGGACGCCGAAGCCTACCGCGTAGGCGCGGTGATGGAGGCATACAACCGTTTGAGTCCGGAAGTGTTGGTCGCTTTGGCAACGTTGAATATGGAACCCGAGCGGATAATTGCCGGCGCGTTCGAGAAGCTCGCCACCAACAGCGAAAAAATAGGTACACTGAACATTACACCCGATTTACTGGAAAGCCTGACAGCCAAACCATAAGGAGGACAGCGTATGAAACGCCTAACCGACACAAAAATCGTTTTGATTACACAGAAAACGCGGCTTGAAAACCTTATTGCGCGCTATAACACCGTCGGTCAGGCGCAGTTTTACATTGAGCATCACGGCGGTGACTTCGAGGATTATCTCATTGAGGACCGCACCTACCGCAACGCGGTGCGCGATGCCGTTGCCTATTTGGAAAGCTACGGCAGATTACAGGTTCTCGACCGGGAATTTGTTCCGGGGTTCCTGTTCGGCGAAAAGGATCTGGTCGTGGTGATCGGTCGCGACGGACTGGTTGCAAATACACTTAAATATTTGACGACCCAAAAGCTCATCGGCGTCAATCCCGATCCTGCTCGCTGGGACGGCGTGATGCTGCCCTTTACCGTTTCGAATCTCGAAAAGATTGTCCCGGAAACAGACAGCGGAATCCGGCGAGTCAGGAACATCACCATTGCGCAGGCGACCCTAAACGACGGTCAAACCCTCATCGGCGTCAACGATATCTTCATAGGGCAGCGCACCCACGCATCCGCTCGTTATACACTGACCGCGGGCTCGGACAGCGAAGAACAAAGCTCCAGCGGCATTATCGTATCGACAGGACTGGGCGCGACAGGATGGCTGAAAAGCGTCCTTGCCGGAGCTAGCGGTATCGACCGTTACTGCGGCGTAAGGGAACAGCCGCGCATTGACAGCTCATTTACATGGGAGTCCGACTATCTGTATTATACTGTTCGCGAGCCCTATCCGAGCAAGAGCACGGGAGCAAGGCTGGTGTTCGGTAAAGTAAGCAAAAACAATCCTCTGAAGATCTCCTCGCAAATGGCGTACAACGGCGTGATTTTCAGCGATGGAATGGAACAGGATTTTATTGAATTTAATTCCGGCGCGACGGCGGAAATAGGAATCTGTCACAATACGGGAAATCTGGTTATTTTAATCACAAAACGCCGGTTGCCAGTATTGACAAGTCATTTCCTGCATGATAATATTATTTTGAACATAACACACGAGGTGATTTTCCGTGCACGACGAACACAGCTTTTTAAAAAATTATTCGTTAAATGATTATCCGCGTCCTTCCGTCACCGCCGACATTGTCGTTTTCAAGCTGCGGTCGAAAAAGTCGGATAACTTCCGCAAGGATTCGCACGGCGTGCTGTCGCTGCTGCTGATACGCCGCGGCGGTCATCCCTACAAGGACTGTTGGGCATTGCCGGGAGGATTTCTCTCTCCGGGAGAGACAATCGAGGACTGCGCGCTCAGAGAGGTCGAGGAAGAAACCTCTGTCGTGCCCGCGTCGCTCATGTCGATCGGAATGTTCAGCAAGCCGGGGCGCGATCCCCGAGGCTGGATTATTTCCAACGCCTTTGTCAGCGTAATCGGAAACACAGATGAAACCCAGCAATCGGGTGACGACGCAGCCGACGCGCAATGGTTTGACGTCAGCTTTGAACAGAATGACGAGGGGAAATATCTCCTTAGACTCAGTCATGACGACATCGCTATCAGTGCCGAATTGCGTGAGGAAAAAAGCCGCTTCGGCATTACCGAATTTGTCGTCAGCGACAGCGGCGGACTCGCGTTTGATCACGCGGCAATTATTGCGACGGCACTTACGGCACTGCGCAACGGTGCCAAGGATTTTGAATTTATTTTTGACTTCCTGCCCGAGAAATTTACACTTACTGAGCTGCAAAACGTTCAGGAAGCCATTATGAACATTTCGGTGCTGTCCGCCAATTTTCGCCGCAAGGTGTCAGGACTGGTGACGGAGACCGATGAATACACCGAAGGCGCGGGGCACCGTCCGGCAAAGCTATACAGACGCAAATAAGCCCTGTATCATCTAAAGAAAGGAACCGCTTATGAAACATTTTTTAATCGTAGTTGATATGCAAAAGGATTTTGTAGACGGTGCTCTCGGCACCAAAGAGGCTGTCGCGATCGTCCCCGAAGTAGTAAAGAAAATTGAGAGCTTTGACGGCGAGATCTTCGCGACCTTTGATACGCACACCGATAATTATTTGCAGACCATGGAGGGCAAAAATCTCCCCGTGCCTCACTGCATAAAGGGAACGCCGGGCTGGCAGCTCGATGAGAATGTTGCCGCCGCTTTAGAAAAAAAAGGCTATACTCCTGTGGAGAAGATCACTTTCGGCGCGTCGCAGCTTCCCTCGCTTTTGATGCAGGCGTGCGGCGGAGAGCTTTGCGATATCGAGCTGATTGGGCTTTGCACCGATATCTGCGTGGTATCTAACGCGCTGCTCCTGAAGGCGAGCTTCTGCGAAACTCCCATCAGTGTAGACTCTGTCTGCTGCGCGGGAGTAACACCCGAAAAGCACGAGGCGGCTCTCGAAACCATGAGAAGCTGTCAGATAAATGTAAAGTGAGGTACGTTCATGTTTAACGCTGAAAAAATCAAGAACGAGTGCGTACAGTGGATACGCGATTGGTTTGAAGAGAACGGAAAAGGCTGTAACGCCGTCGTCGGAATCTCCGGCGGAAAGGACAGCTCCATCGTCGCCGCGTTGTGCGTCGAGGCACTGGGAAAAGACAGGGTCATCGGCGTTTTGATGCCCAACGGAGAGCAGGCGGATATCGACAAGGCACAGCTCTTGGTCGATACCCTCGGCATCAAGCACTATATCATCAATATCAAGGACGCTTATGAGGGTGTGATCAAACAGTTCCCCTTTAAGCCGACCTCCCAGACGGTGCAGAACCTGCCGCCGCGTATCCGCATGGCGACTCTTTATGCGGTGTCTCAGAGCCATAACGGACGCGTCGCCAACACCTGCAATCTCTCGGAAGACTGGGTCGGCTATTCCACCCGCTACGGCGATAGCGTCGGCGATTTCAGCCCTTGCTCGTATCTCACCGTCAATGAGATCAAGCAGATCGGCAGACTGCTCGAACTGCCCACGGAGCTGGTTGACAAAGTCCCCTCAGACGGACTTTGCGGCAAGACAGACGAAGATAACCTCGGCTTCACCTACGCGGAACTCGACCGTTATATCCGCACCGGTGAGATAGATAACACTGAGCACAAAGAACTGATAGACCGCAAGCACAAGGTCAATCTGTTTAAACTGCAACTGATGCCTGCCTTCAAGCCCGAGCTCGGTACGGCGTTAGACTGAACGGAGAACAGATATGGAACCGAATGAAGTATGATTATGAGACTCTCAAAAAATCTGCCGAGGAAAAGCTCGACGCGAAGATTAAGGCACTGAACGACGGCACCTATACCTTCAGGTTCGCTGAGTTCGGCTGTCGGCGCAGGCTCTCCCGTGAATGGGAGGATGTCGTTGTCAGACGGCTCGCGCAGGAAACCGACAAGTGCGTCGGTACCTCCAACGTGTACCTCGCGATGAAATACAACTTGACCCCCATCGGCACCTACGCGCATGAATATGTCCAGATGTATCAGGGTATCGACAGGATTCCCCTCGCCTATACCAACCACTACGCAATGCGCGACTGGTACGATGAGTACGACGGAGATAACGGTACGGCACTGACCGATACCATCACCACGGATCTCTTCCTCATGGACTTCAACCGCGCCATGGTCAACAACTACACCGGCGTCCGTCACGACTCCGGCGACCCCTACGAGTGGGGCGAGAAGATTATTAAACACTATGAGAGCTACGGCGTCGATCCCAAGACCAAGCTGCTGCTGTTCTCAGACAGCCTCGACTTTGACCGCGCTCAAAAACTGTACGACCACTTCAAGGACCGCACAAAGGTCAGCTTCGGCATCGGCACCTTCTGCTCCAATGATACGTGCGAGAAGGCACTGAACATCGTTATCAAGCTCCAGTATGTCAACGGCAGACCCGTCGCAAAGCTCAGCGATAATCCCGAGAAATCCATGTGCCGCGATCCGCAGTACCTCGACTACCTCAAGCGTTCGGTTGAGTTCCGCCTGCAGCGAGAAAGATAAAGGCACAGTTTGCGTCTGCCAAAAATTCGCAACAAGAAAAGTCCCAAAAGCCGGTGTTTATCAGGCTTTTGGGACTATAATCGTACCGCGTCGCGCTAAGGAACTTTCTTGTACTCCTTATTTCAAACCTCTTGTTCATAAGGCAAATTAAAAGATGACTCTCCGCAAAAGCGGAAAGTCATCCTTTTTTTAATCCTTAAACAGCTTTGCGGCAATAACCGCCGCGGCAGCCACTCCCGTAACAGCGAGCAGACCGCCGGCAACCAGCTTGCGCACATACGGAACGTTGTAGCTCATCGTTGCGTATGAGGGATTTATCATCCGCTTAATCAGCGGAGAAAGCAGCTTGCGCTGTTTATGCAAAATATCGTTTGATATATGCGGCTTTTGAGAAATGACCAGCGAAGCACGATCCTTTTCATCATACGGCTTCCACTCTATTTGCTCTGTAGAAGGGTTGCCGGTACGCGCGAAGTTAGTCCACATCTGCATAACCGCGTCCGAGAGCTCCTCGTCGGCACGTTCGCCTGTATAGATGGTTTCATCAAGGTTGCCGAACACATAGGCAAGCTCAACAGCGTGGCACGCCTTGCGGTCGGGAATAGCGGAGGGCACTGTCCAGTAATACATATACGCCTTGCCGCCGTTTTTGGCGTGTTCCTCAGCCTGGTGAATCGCAGGCAGGCGGAACATCAGCTCGTTATAAAACTCCGATATGCGCCAAATATTCGGACCTTCCAGACTGTCGATAAACTTCATTACGCGCCTTTTGCCCACGTAGCCCAAGGACTTCAAATCGTTTTCAAACTTCACAAAGCTCGTAAAGCGATAAAGCGTCATTCCGCCGATTTCACCAATCCAGTAATTCATCTCGTCGGAATTGGTGCCTATCATCATATCCACTCCGGCGGATTCGCCGTTTTCGTACGGAAGATACGGATCGAGCGGAATCAGCTTGCCGTCGCGCTGAGGGAAGTTGTTGATATCGTTAACCGATTCATTAACCAGCTTAAGCTGCTCCTCGGTTAAAGCCATCAAATCCTTCATTGATTTTGCGTTTGTCACCTTAAGCAGCTTTTCGGTAAGATTGCGGCACTCTTCCTTTGAAAACGTAAGCGCGACCGAACCGCTCTCGGCAATGACGCGCCTGAACAAGCCCTTTGCCTGCGGAATAATAGGCAGCAGCGATACGCTTCCGCCGCCTGCGGACTCTCCGAAAATCGTTACATTTTCGGGATTGCCGCCGAAAGCCCTGATATTTTTTTTAACCCAGCGCAAAGCCTCAATCTGGTCGAGCAGACCCAGGTTCGGCGAATCGGGAAAGTCCTCGCCGCCCTTTACGCCGCTGAAATCAACAAATCCCATTAAGCCTACGCGGTAGCCGACAGTCACCAAGACAATATCGCTCTGCTTGCAGACAAAGTTAGTACCGTCATAGATAGGGTCAGCCGTACCTCCCCAGCCGTACGAGCCGCCGTGGAAGAACACCATTACCGGCTTATCCGCGGTTTTGTCGGCTTCGTTCAGCCAAATATTGAGGTATAAGCAGTCCTCGCCCTGTGGGTAATAGGAAGCCTGCTCTGTAGGCCATTCGGTTTGGATTGGCGATTTTCCGTTGTAGTACGCCTCAAAAACTCCCTCGCAGTCCTCTACAGATTGCGGAGCCTTCCAGCGCAAATCGCCTACAGGCGGCTTTGCGAATGGTATGCCCTTATAGACAAGAGCGTTCCCTGCTCTGCCGCCTATAAAAGTTCCGTTATTACAGTGAACGGCGAGTGATTCGTCGTACTCACCCGTTACGGGGTTATTTACCCCGTAGCGGTGGCGAATCACAAGCTGATCTTCGTTTTTAATACCTAAATTCATCTTTTCTTTCTGAATATAGCAAAAATGGTTTCAAAGAAGCCCTTGTTGCTCTTATACTTGTCACGCAGCTCGCCGATTGTAACATCGTTCTGTGAGTTGTGTGTTACCAAGCCCTGAGAAACTCTGATAAAGAGATCCTTAAACTCGTTCATACTGTCCTCGTCATAAAGACTTGAAGTGTAGTCCATCATCATCTCAAGGCCGTCGCCGCCGTCGAGAATTTCCATATCGAGGATTGTCTGTGAAGCTGCCTGGTTCTGGCGAATGTCGATTGTCTCAACGTTCATACCGTCCATACCGCCCATATCGCGGATATCCTGCTGATAGAGCAGGTAAGCAGCCTCGCTGCCCGTACCCGCCTGGTTGTTGAGGTCAACATACGGATAGCAGCTGTGCTCAATGCCCCTCTGAACCTGCTCGTGAACGTCAGCGAACAAATCGCGCAGGGTCATATCCTCCTTAAAGCGGATACCTACGGGAAGCTCACGGAAGAGCAAGCCTACGGAGTTCATTGCGGTTAAGTCTTCTCTGCCGTTGTAAATCCAGCAGAGCTTGATGTCGTCTTTTTCGTTATAAATCGAAATTGCGAGCGCGAGCGCGGAGATAAAGAACTCATTGCGGCTGATGCGGTAGCGACGCTCCATAGCCTTCATCTGAGGCTGCTCAATTCCGAGCGGAGCAAGCACCTCGCCCATCTCGTTCTCACGCGACTCGTGGTCGGTTTCGGGGTAGCTTGACCACTCAACGCCCTCAAAGCGGTCCTCAAAGTACTTCTTGCTCTCCTGATAGAACTCTGTCTCCTGCTCTTCCTCGCGGTTCTGGAGAATCAGATAATACAAATCGGGATCGGGCTGCATACCCATAAACGCCTTGCCGACGTTCTGCATAAACAGCT
>CAMNHG010000039.1 GCA_946539105.1 uncultured Clostridia bacterium
TACACAGGCGGCACGAACGTGTCGCCTTGTTTTCATTTATCGGGGTAACTATGAATACAGACTATAAAACCGTCAAAACCGAATCAAGCGGTGAATTTACCGAGAAACGCTCACGGTTTATCGGCTATGTCAAGCCGGTCAAAACCGAGACGGAAGCTACGGATTTTATAAATTCAATCCGCTCAAAGCACTGGGACGCGCGCCATAATGTGTATGCCTATTCGCTCAGAGAGGGCAATATCAAGCGTTACAGCGACGACGGCGAGCCCTCGGGTACTGCCGGAATGCCTGTGCTTGACGTTATCACAAAGAATGAGGTTTATGACGTATGCGTAGTGGTAACGCGCTATTTCGGCGGAGTATTGCTGGGCACGGGCGGCTTGGTTCGTGCTTATTCTCAGGGAGCCAAAACCGCGCTTGAGGCAGGACAGGTTGTCTTAATGCAAAACTGCCTTGTATGCTCGCTTACCTGTTCATATAATCAGTACGGTAAAATATCATCATTAATTCCCGACAACGGCGGTGTAATCGACGACTCGGTGTTCGAATCCGACGTTAAACTCAGTTTTCACATAAAGCCCGACAGTTTGTCTGCCTTAAACAAAAAGCTGGCTGACTTAACCTCGGGCGAAGTTCAGGCAGATTCAGAGAGTGAAAAGTATTTTATGACGGAAATTTAAATAAATTTAGAAATAAAAAAAGTTTTAAATAAATAGAGGAATAAAATAATATTTTTCGTAAAAAGATATCGGAGAACAAAAAACGTAAGCGTTATTTAGCTTGCCGACAGGCAAATTTCGCTTACCAAAGGTAAATTTAGCTGTTTTCGAAGAAAACAATTTAGCTGCGCGTAAGCGCAATTTAGCTCGCCTACAGGCGAATTTAGCTGCGCGTAAGCGCAATTTAGCTTTATAGGAAGGAGGGTTTTTCTTGGCTATTCCCGAGAGCTTTATTCAGGAGCTTAAGCTGCGCAATGACATTACGGAAGTTATTTCAACCTACGTAAGCCTTAAAAAGCGCGGAAGAAATATGGTAGGCCTTTGTCCGTTCCACGGCGAGAAAACACCTTCCTTTAATATTTATACCGAAACCGATTCATTTTACTGCTTCGGCTGCGGAGCGGCAGGCGATGTAATCTCTTTTATAATGAAGATTGAAAATCTTGATTACGTCGAAGCCGTCAAGTATCTTGCCCAGCGCGCGGGAATGGATATGCCCGAGGACGGCTATGATGACAGCCTCAGCCGCCTTAGAAAAAGAGTTTATGAAGCCAACCGCGAGGCGGCGAGGTTCTATTATAAAACGCTTATTTCCGAAAACGGCAGGGCAGGTCTTGACTATTTTCACTCAAGAATGCTCGCCGATTCCACAATCCGCCACTTCGGTCTCGGATTTGCGGATGATAACTGGTCATCGCTCTGCAAGCACCTAAAGTCCAAGGGCTTTAAGGACAGCGAGCTCGTTGCCGCGAATCTTGCGGTGCAGCGGAGAAACGGCAAGGGAATTTATGACAGGTTTACAAACCGCGTGATGTTCCCGATTATCGACCTTCGCGGAAATGTCATTGCCTTCGGCGGTCGAATAATGACCGACCAAAAGCCGAAATACCTCAATACCTCCGACACTCCGGTGTTTAAGAAGAGCGAAAATCTGTTTTCACTCAATAACGCCAAAAATTCAGGCTCACGCACTTTAATACTCTGTGAGGGCTATATGGACGTTATCGCGGTTAACCAGGCAGGCTTTCAAAACGCCGTGGCAACCCTCGGAACCGCTCTCACAACAGAACAGGCAGTGCTTATGAAGCGTTACGCCGATGAGGTTATTATCTGCTATGACGCTGACGAGGCAGGACAAAAAGCCACCGCAAGGGCAATACCGATTCTGAGGAACGCAGGGCTTAATATCAGGGTTCTGAATATCCCGAACGGCAAGGACCCGGACGAATTTATAAAGTCAAAGGGTGCCGACGGCCCTGCGGCGTTCAGAGATATAATCGAAAAAAGCGGAAACGACGTTGAATACCGCCTGCAAAAGCTAAAAGGCGAATACAACACCGAAACAAGCGAGGGGATGGTCGGCTTTCTTAACGCCGCTACAAGGCTGATTGCCACAATAAGCGGCGAGGTTGAGCGCGATGTTTACACCTCGAAAATCTGCAAGGAGTTCGGCGTTGACAAAGAGGCGTTCAAGCGTCAGGTTAACTCAAATATTCGCCGTAAAAACCGCGACGATTCTAAAAGAGAGTTCCGCGAAATCAGCGCGAAAATGACCGGAAGGGGAGAGAAGTACAACACAGAGCATCAAAAAAATCCGAGAGCTTCCTCCGCCGAAGAAAATCTGATTGTTTATCTTACCAAGCATCAGGATTCCGTCGGTTACATAGAAAAACGTCTTAAGCCGGGCGACTTTCAAAACTCGCTTATGCGCAGGTATTATGAGTACTTTACCGAGCAAATAAAAAACGGTTATGAGCCTGCCAACAACATCACGGCGGACTTTACCGAGGACGAGCGAAATTATTATTATAAAATGGTAAATGGGCGCGTTTCTGTTCCTGAAACAAAAAATGCGCTTGACGAGTACATAGATTTAATTTTAGATGAGAGCCAAAAGGCAAAAATCGGAAATTCTTCCGATATGTCGAATGACGATATGCTCAACAGGCTCAACAAGTTAAGGGAAAAGAAAGGATGATTTAAATGGCTCAGCAGGATAAAAAATCAATCTTAAAGGAGCTTATCGACCTCGGAAAACAGAAGGGTTCCATCACAAACCAGGATATTCTTGACGCCATAGGCGAGCTTGACTTCGATCCCGAAAAGCTCGAAAAGCTGTATGACGCTATTGAAGCTCAGGGTATTGAGATTGTCGAGGATATGGGCGAGATTAAAATTGACGATATCGAGCTTTCATATGAAGAATCCAAGGAGGAGAACGGCGGCGGATCGTCCACCGAGCAGAACATCACGATCGACGACCCTGTAAAGGTTTATCTTAAAGAAATCGGACGTGTTCCGCTCCTTACTTCCGAGGAGGAGGTTGAGCTTGCAATCCGTATTTCCGACGGCGATGTTCAGGCAAAGCAGCGTCTGAGCGAAGCTAACCTGCGACTTGTTGTAAGCATCGCTAAGCGTTACCTAGGCAGAGGAATGCAGTTCCTTGACCTTATTCAGGAGGGCAACCTCGGTCTTATCAAGGCGGTAGAAAAGTTCGACTACACCAAGGGCTTTAAGTTTTCAACCTACGCAACATGGTGGATTCGCCAGGCTATTACAAGGGCGATTGCCGACCAGGCGCGTACAATCCGTATCCCTGTTCATATGGTAGAGACAATCAATAAGGTTAAAAAGGTACAGTCCCAGCTCCTTCACCAGAACGGTCACGAGCCTTCTCCCGATGAAATCGCAGAGGAGATTGATATGCCGGTTGACAAGGTGCGCGAGATTATGCGCGTTGCGCAGGAGCCTGTATCACTTGAAACTCCTATCGGTGAGGAAGAGGACAGCCACCTCGGCGACTTTATTCCCGATAACGACGCCCCGGCTCCGGCTGACGCAGCTTCGCATACTATGCTCAGAGAACAGCTCTCAGACGTGCTCGCAACCCTCACTCCCCGTGAGGAAAAAGTACTCAGACTGCGCTTCGGTCTTGAGGACGGCAGAAGCCGCACGCTCGAAGAGGTGGGCAAGGAGTTCAACGTAACCCGTGAGCGTATCCGCCAAATTGAAGCAAAGGCACTGCGCAAGCTCCGCCATCCCTCGCGCAGCCGTAAGCTCAAGGACTACCTCGACTATTAATATTCTTATTTAGAATTATGATTGATTTTGAAGAATGCGCCTTGATGCTCGACGAAATCGCGGATTCTATGCCGTATGAGCTCTATCGCGAGCTAAACTGCGGAATTTCCCTTTTACCGCAGCTTAAGGTTCATCCCATGGCATTGCACAACGATTTGTTCATTATGGCTGAGTACATACGAAACTCGCTGGGAAACGCGATTGTATTTTACTACGGCTCAATCGCCAGAATTTACGGAAACGCTGATAAAGAACGGCTCAAAAGCGAGCTTAACCGTATTTTGCGCCACGAGCTGAGGCACCACAATGAGCACCTTGCAGGCTGTGACGACCTCGGAATCCTCGACGACGAGCAGATTTTGGACTACTTAAAACGCAATGGCGTACAGCCTAAATGAATATTTAACCCTTGTGATTATTCACAGGGGTTATTTTATTGTGCAAATTATACATAAATCACTGCAAAACTTTTATAGTCTAAACAGATTGAATAAATAGCAATATTCTAAATTAGAATTAAAATCAACTGATAAGTGTGATAAAATAAGTTGAATAAGTGCACCTGTAAGGAGGCATTATTTTGAATTTCAAAAGAATATTGACAGGAGTTTTGGTGTTTATTATGATTACCGGTATGAGTGCAGCGTCTGCTTCCGCAGATGACAAAATCACAGATTTTCACCTGTATGCCGCTCAGCTTGACAAATGGGCGTATAACGGCAATGATTTAGGCGCGACCTACACACCTAATTCAACCACCTTCAAGGTTTGGGCACCCACAGCCGACGAAGTAACCCTTGACCTTTACGAAAAGGGAAGCGAGGCAGAGGGCAGCAAGTCCTTTAAGACTAAGGATATGACCTTGGACGAAAAAACCGGAGTTTGGTCGGCTTCAATCAGCGGAGACCTCTCGGGTAAATACTATACTTATTCAGTTACCTACGGCGACGAAACCAAGGTTACCGGCGATGTTTACGCCAAGGGCTGCGGAGTTAACGGATTGCGCAGTATGGTAGTAAACCCTGCCGCGGTAAATCCGCCTAACTGGGATAAGGACGACCATGTTTTTGTTGCCCGGCAGACAAACGCGTCTGTTTGGGAAATTTCCGTTGCCGATTTCTCATCATCCGAGACCAGCGGCGTCAGCGAGGCTAACCGCGGAAAATACCTGGCTTTTACCGAGAACGGAACTACAGTTGACGGAATCCAGGGAGGCACACCCACCTGTGTTGATTACCTTAAAAAGCTCGGCGTAAAGTACGTTCAGATTATGCCTATGTACGACTTCGGCTCGGTTGACGAGAGCAAGGACATTATGAAGCAGTACAACTGGGGTTACGATCCGGTTAACTATAACTGCCCCGAGGGTTCGTACTCGACTAACCCTTATGACGGCAACACCAGAATCAAAGAGTGCAAGCAGATGATTCAGGCACTGCATAATGCCGGAATCGGTGTTGTAATGGACGTTGTTTACAATCACACCTTCTCGACAGACTCTTGGTTCCAGTACACCGTACCTAACTATTACTACCGTGTAAATCCCGACGGCAGCTTTTCAAACGGCTCGGGCTGCAGCAACGACACCGCCTCCGAGCACCTTATGTTCAGAAAATATATGGTAGATTCCGTAACCTACTGGGCAAAGGAATATCACATTGACGGCTTCCGCTTTGACCTTATGGGACTGCACGACGTCACAACGATGAACGCAATCCGCCACGCGCTTGATAAGCTGTACGAGGACGGCAGCGGCGAGAAGATTTTGATGTACGGCGAGGCGTGGAATATGGACACCTTTGCTGCACCCGACACCGTTATGGCGAACCAGAACAACTTAAAGCAGCTAAACGCGCGCATAGGAGCGTTTGACGACACCCTCCGCGACGGAATCAAGGGCAGCACCTTCGGCGGCGGAGTCGGCTTTGTTCAAAACGGTTCAAGCCGTTCAAGTATAAAGACCGGCTTCCTCGGACAGTCAGAGTCAAGCTCCGGCTGGGCAAACGCGCCTTCTCAGTGTGTAAGCTACGCGTCCTGCCACGATAATTTGTCGCTTTACGATAAGCTGGTAGATTCGGTTTACAACAACGGCAAGTACCGCGACCGCGATGAAAACTTAGTCGCTATGAATAAGCTGTCGGCGGCAATCGTAATGACCTCGCAGGGAATACCGTTCTTCCTCGGCGGCGAGGAATTTGCCAGAAGCAAGGACGGCGACGAAAACTCCTACGCTTCATCGCGCGAGGAAAATATGCTCGACTGGAAGAGCATTGAAAATTACAGCGATTTAATTGAGTATTATCACGGACTTCTCAAAATCCGCGAAAACTTTGCCGCTCTCACCGATTGTACGGCTATGACGGCTAATAATATTGAGTCCCTCGACAACCTGCCCTCGGGTGTGTGCGCTTACAAAATCCGCAATACCGAGTCGGGCAAGTGGAAGGTTATGACGGTAATCTTCAACGGCGGCTCAGACGCTCAGAATATCAGCCTTGACGACGAGTGGGTTCAGATTGCGAACGAGGAGACCGCGGGTCTGCGCGACTTGGGCACGGTATCCGGAAATATCAACGTTAAGCCCCATTCAGCCGCTATTCTTATAGACAAAGCAAGCTACGAAAGTTCCTCGGTTGAGGAGTACGAGGGCTTGCTGATAGTCAATTACTTTGACAACAAAACCAAAGAAAAAATCAAAACTCAAATGGTTTCGGACGAAATCGGAAAGACCTTCAATGTAGCCGATATCGCTACCTCGCTCAACTATGACATCAAGTCGTCCTCGGGCGATACAAGCGGAGAGTTTACAAAGCAAATCAAACGCGCCGATATTTATGTTGAGGAGTTCGAGGGCAAAATGTCAACGATAACAATTAAGTTTGTCGATGATATTAACGGCTCGGAGCTTGCCGATTCTTATGTTATTCGCAACCGCGAGGGACAGCCATACTTTACCCCGAAGCTGCCCGATATAGAAAACCATACTCTGCTGCTCGATCAGCTTCCGTCAAACGGAGCAGGACTTGCCCCGGGCGGCGATGTGACTGTTGAATACAAGTACACCAGAGTAACCGACGATACCGATAAGTCAATCTGCAAGGTCAACGTCGTTTATATGTCTGACACAGGCAAGATTCTCGAGACCGAAACCCTTGAAGGCAGGGAAGGGGAGCACTACAGAGCCAAGGATAACGAGTATGAGGATATGAACCTGATTGAGCTTCCCGACAAATGCGACGGCGTGTTCAAAAAGGGCGAAATCAACGTGCTCTACCGCTATACCTCACGTCCTAATCCGTATGCCGGAATGCTTGTAGGTGTAGGAATCACGGCAGGCGTAATCTTCGCTTTGTGCATAGCTTCATTTATCTACACAAGCCGTAAGCGCAAGCAAAAGCTGATGGCGCGTATGGACATTGTTGAAAAAATTGAAAATTGATAGTGGAAAATTGAAAATAATTTAAAGCCTCCACCGTTATAACGGGGGAGGTGGCATTTCGCCCTGCGAAATGACGGAGGGGGCAGACGTTTCCGATATAGCTAACCTTTCCTTTGCAATTCATATCGGGGCGATTAAGGCAAAGCCGCCCCCTCAGTCGCTTGCGCGACAGCTCCCCCGCAAGCGGTGTAGCCTTTAAAAACTTTCAACTTTCAACTTTAAATGTGGTAGTTATTTCCGTTTACGGAATTTAATTAAAATAATAAGGAGGAACATTCTTATGAGAACTACAAAGAAAATTGTAGCTTCTGTACTTGCTGTATGTATGCTCGCTTCAACAAGTCTGGTTACTTCGTTTGCCGCCAATACCGGCGACGAGCAGGTCGGCGCGAACAATTACAACGTTGCCAACCAAGCTGTTGATACGAATTATACATATAACGGCGGCGACCTCGGCGCGAATTATTCGCCCGAGAAAACTGTGTTCAAGGTATGGGCACCAAGGTCTACAGAGGTTACTCTTAACCGCTACGCCACAGGTTCGGATTCCGAGCCCGGAGCTAAAAACCTCGGCACTGTACCGATGGAAAAGCTCATGGACGGCGAAAAGTGGACAGGCGTGTGGACTGCAACCGTAGAGGGTGACATCGTAAACACCTACTACACCTACACAATCACATCAACCCTTTTCGACAAGTCAGGCAAGGCGCTTGCCGAGCCTCAGGTTGCCGAGACTCAGGACGTTTACTCGGTTGCTACCGGCGTTAACGGCAGACGTTCAATGGTCTGCGACCTCGACAGCACCGACCCCGAGGGCTGGAATAACGACACACACGTTGTTCCCGACCAGCAGACCGATTCTCAGGTTTGGGAGGTTCACGTTAAGGACTTCACTTGGGATAAAAATTCAGGCGTAAGCGAAGCTAACCGCGGAAAGTACCTCGGTTTTACAGAGACAGGCACTACCGTTAACGGCGAAGGCAACGTTTCCACCTGTATTGATTACCTCAAGCAGCTGGGGGTTACCACAGTTCAGATTAACCCGTTCTATGACTTCCAGTCAATCAACGAGGCAGGCTCTGCCGACCAGTTTAACTGGGGATATGATCCTCAGAACTACAACGTTCCCGAGGGTTCATATTCTTCTAACCCCTACGACGGTAACGTAAGAATCAACGAGTGTAAGCAGATGATTAAGGCTCTGCACGACGCAGGTATTTCGGTTGTAATGGACGTTGTTTACAACCACACATATTCCTGCTCGGCGGCTGATTCCTGCTTCCAGGCTACCGTTCCTAACTACTACCACAGAATGAGAAGCACAGGCGTGTTCTCTGACGGCTCAGGCTGCGGCAACGAGGTTGCTACAGAGTTTTCAATGGTAAGAAAGTACATTGTAGATTCCTGCAAATACTGGGTTAACGAGTACCACGTAGACGGCTTCCGCTTCGACCTTATGGGTCTTATGGACGTTGAGTGTATGAACCAGATTCGCGCTGAGCTTGACGAGATTAATCCCAAGCTGACAACATGGGGCGAAGGCTGGACAGGCGGTACATCTTACCACGATACAAAAACCTACACAGGCGAAAAGTTTGTTGCTTCAACACAGGCAAACGCTTCTAAGGTTAATGAGAGAGTCGCTTTCTTCAACGACCAGATTCGTAACGGCGTTAAGGGTACTGTATTTGATATCAACGAAAAAGGCTTTATCGCAGGTAACAAGACCTACGCAAAGGCTATCCGCTACGGCGTTCGCGCTAATACCTACAAACCCGCAAACGCTTCCGACTTCGGCTGGACTTCAACAGCTCCGTCACAGACAGTAACATATGCTGCCTGCCACGACAACGCAACTCTTTACGACCAGATTACCGCTTCAAACAACAAGAAGTGGGGACTCCGCGACGGCGACAGCGTTAAGATGAGCAAGTTCGCTTCCGCAATCCTCAACACCACCCAGGGCGTTACCTTCTACCTTGCCGGCGACGAGATGGCTCGTACAAAGTTCGGCGATACAAACAGCTATAAGTCATCACCCGAGATTAACAAAATCGACTGGTCTAACCTTCTCGGCTATGCTGATTTGGTTGGCTATTACAGCGGTATGATGAAGATTAAAAAGGCGTTTACTCCTCTCAGAGCTATGGATAAATCCTACGAGAACGCGTTTAAGTTCTTCAATACTCCGCCCACGCTTGACGTTGATTCAGACAGCGTAATGTTTGAGATTACAAACGACACTGCAGGCGAGTGGAACAAAATGCTCGTTCTCTACAATGCGGCTGATACAGAAAAGACTCTCACAGTTAACGGCGCGAGTGCTGACAAATGGGTAATCGTTGCAAACGACCGGCTCGCCGGCACAGACAGCCTCGGCGAGGTTGAGGGCAATGCCTTCACGCTTCCGGCATTCTCGGCAATGGTAGCTGTTGATAAGGCCAGCTTTGAATCTAACCCGATTGAATCCTCAGTCGGCAGAATTAACGTACAGTATAAGTACGGCGACGAGAACGGTATGGACGTTGCTCCTTCCGTAACCCTGCAGGGCGAGCTCGGCACAGGCTATCAGGTTACTCCTTCAACAGGAATCGACCCGAAGTACGCTTTCTCTTACACGGTAGGCGACGCTACAGGCACTTACTCCGAGGAGACTAAGACAGTTACATTCGTTTATACAGACTATGTTCCCGAGCCTCTTAACTCTAACGGTGACATCGACGGCGACGGTGAGATTTCTGTATTGGATGTTGCTCTTCTGCAAAAGATTCTTGCTGAAAAAGCACCTATGCCCAATAAAGACCTCGACTTTAACTGCGACGGAAATGTTGACATTTTTGACGCAATTATGATGCAAAAATTCTTAGCTGAATATAATGTTGCTACAGGCGAAGTAGAGATTAACTACTACTACACCGACGACAAGGGCAAGGTTGACAAGTTTAAGGATTCTACCATTGAAATCAACGGCAGAGTAGGCGATAACTTCAAATCCGATCCTTATGTTGTAATGGGCTACGCTCTTGACGAGACCAAGCTGCCTCAAAAGACCGAGGGCAAGATCCAGTACGGTCCCAAGCTGGTAATTAACTACTACTACGTTCCCGGCAACCGCGAGGTAGCTCTTCACTTAAAGCACAGCGGTTCGCTGACCTTTGACCCATACCTCTGGATTTGGGCTTCCGACCTTAACGGAAACCACCTTGCAGACCAGAACTTCACAGGCGGCACATGGGCAGGTAAGCCCGCGCTTGACGATGACGGTGACGGCTGGTATGATTACAACTTCACCTATCAGAACGTGAAGGACGGCAGCCTGCTTGCAGGTACATACAACCTTATCGTATCGGGCGGCTCAAACGGTGCTAACCAGACAAAGGACTACGAGGGCTTCAACCAGAACGAGATGTGGATTGTTATTAACGACTCCAAGTACGGTGCGTCAAACGAATATCTCTCATTCTATACAGAGAATCCCGACGAAAACCCCGAAGCAGAACCCTTTAGATAATTGAATCTAAAATAAACAGAACCGGCTCATTAATTTGAGCCGGTTCATTTTATGCCTGTATTTATTAATCAAAACGTTCAATAATAAATCCAACCTGTCCACTAAATAATTAAACTCTTAACTCTAAACTCTTAACTCTAAACATAAACTCTACCTAAACGCCGCCGTAAACGTAGTTCCATCCTTTTCGTTACTTTGCACGGTCAGTTTTCCGTTCATACTCTCAACAATCTTTTTGGCGATTGAAAGACCCAAGCCGTAGCCCTTTGTTGTTCTGGATTTTTCGGCGCGGTAGAAACGGTCAAAGATATGCTCCAAATCCTCCTCGCTGATAACGCTACCGAGGTTATTTACCGAGAACTCTACGCCGTCGCTGTGCTTTTTCAGCTTGATTGTGACGGTGCTGTTTTCTGCCGAGTACTTAACCGCGTTGTCAATCAGAATGTGCGATAGCTGGTTAAGCTGAGTGGCGTTGCCGGTAAGCGTTACTCCGCTGTCAAGCTGAGAATCAATCATAACGCCCTTTTCAAAGGCGACAGGCTCAAAGTTTAATGACGTGCCCTCGACGATTTCGCTGAAATCCACCTCGGACATCTCAACATTTGTCTCGCCTGCGTCGGACTTCGCGAGGAACAGCATTTGGTCAATCAGGCTCTTCATATGCTGAGCTTCTTCCT
>CAMNHG010000040.1 GCA_946539105.1 uncultured Clostridia bacterium
TTGACGGTCTTACTCCCGAGGATAACGGCGACGACGACAGAAGAAACAGCCGTCCGCGCAGACCCAGGGGCGACAGAAGAAACAGAAGATAATTCTATTTTAGAATAATACACGGCAGTCGGATTGTTCCGGCTGCCGTTTGTAATAGGTATGTTATGAGAAAATGGCGTAATAATTTAAGCCAAGTGAATAGCAGAAGAAAAGCGATGCTCACCGAGCGTGATACGTATAACAGAAAAACTCTCGGTGATTACCTCGGATATATTTTCCGTCAGGACGCTGAAATAATAAAGGATTTGCGTTATGGCAGCAAGCAGTTTTGGTATAACGGCTGCGGTGTTATAGCTGCCTATAATGTGATGTTCGCTCTCGGAAAGCGTATGGATTTGTGTGATATTCTGCTTGAATTTGAGCTTAACCGAGTCGGTAACTTCAACGCTCTTTTAGGAACGTCCTCACGTCGTTTGCCGAAATTTTTTAAGGCGCACGGTGTTGAGCCGATTATTATAAAAAGACTTAAAGAATTTAAGAGCAGAATAGGCGAGTTTGAGATTTCAATTATCTTTATTCGGGCAAAAAACAGTCCTATACTTCACTATTATTGTATTCTGAAAAGGGGAGAGAACGATTACGTAACAATTAATCAGTGCTATCTTGACGCCTTTGGAAAACTCGATTGGAACAATCATTTTATAAAAGCATTTTGTTTTAAAAAATAAAACTGTCATTCCGAAAACTCAGAATGACAGTTATTTTTATTTGATTAGCAGATTTCCTTAATCCAGCCTTCGGGAGCTTCAATTCTGCCCATCTGGATTCCTGTTAATGTCTCGTAGAGCTTCTTTGTGATCGGTCCCATTTCTTCCATACCTGCCGGGAAGCAGATTTCCTTGCCGTGGTCGTAGATTTTACCAACGGGTGAGATAACAGCCGCTGTTCCGCAAAGACCGCACTCCGCGAAGTCCTTAACCTCGTCAAAGTAAACCTCTCTCTGCTCAACCTCAAGTCCGAGGTAATGCTCGGCAACGTACATCAGCGAACGGCGTGTGATAGAGGGGAGAATACTGTCTGACTTAGGAGTAACAACCTTTCCGTCCTTTGTGATGAACAGGAAGTTAGCTCCGCCTGTTTCCTCAACCTTTGTGCGCGTAGCCGCGTCAAGGTACATATTCTCGTCAAAGCCCTCTGCGTGAGCTGTTACGATAGCGTGCAGGCTCATTGCGTAGTTAAGACCAGCCTTGATGTGACCGGTGCCGTGAGGAGCGGCTCTGTCAAAATCGGAAACCTTAATTGTAATCGGCTTTGCGCCGCCTTTAAAGTAAGGACCAACGGGAGTGGTAAATACTCTGAACTGATACTCGTCGGCAGGCTTAACGCCGATAACCGGGTTTATTCCGAAAACATACGGACGGATATAAAGAGTCGCGCCTGTGCCGTAAGGAGGTACGAAGTCAGCGTTTGCCTTAACAACCTTTTCAACAGCCTCAAGGAACATTTCCTCGGGTACCTCGGGAATTTCAAGACGTTTACAGCTGTCAATAAGTCTTTTTGCGTTGAGGTCGGGACGGAAAACTACAATCTTGCCGTCCTCGGTTGTGTACGCTTTAAGACCTTCAAAAACAGTCTGAGCGTATTGCAGAACGCCTGCGCACTCACTCATAGTAATCATTGAATCCTCGGTGAGGAAACCCTCGCCCCATTTGCCGTCCTTGTAGTTGGCAACGTAGCGTTCACCTGTCGGAATATAACCGAAACCGAGGTTTGACCAATCAATATTTTGCTTTGCCATTATAAAAACTTCCTTTCATAAAAAGAACATTTTAATCCTTAAACATAATTTTAGCACTTTAACGCAGTGATATAATTCTATATTAGAATTAAGTTAATATAAATACAATATATAATAAGTTATATAGATAATTATAAATATAAACAGAGGTTTGTTATGAACAAAATCATTAAAATAGCTTTAACCGGAGGGCCTTGCGGCGGAAAATCAGAAGCACTTACTTACTTGAAAAACAATCTTGAAGCTCTCGGAATCAATGTTTATATACTTGAAGAGACAGCTACTTTGCTATTCAATAACGGTCATTCTCCAATGGCAGAGGGGAGCTACGGTTTCCACAGCAAGTTGTTTGAAAATCAGTTTACCAGAGAAAATGAGCTTTATAAGTGCGCTGAAAAATCCGGAAGAGATTTATCTGTTATCATATGCGACAGAGGCTTGCTCGATAACCGTGCCTATGTTACCGAGGATGAATTTAACCGTTATTCCGCTAAATTCGATCTTAGTGAGAATAAAATAAGGTGTATGTATGACGGAGTGTTTCACCTTGTAACAGCAGCAGACGGCGCGGAAAAGTATTATAATCTCAGCAACTCCGCAAGGAAGGAAACTCCCGAGCAGGCAAGAGCACTTGATAAAAGGATTCTGTCAGTCTGGACTGGAACTCCGCACCTCAGAATTATTGACAACAGCACGGATTTTGCAGGTAAGTTAAACCGTCTTTTGGCAGAAGTTAAAGCTGTTATCGGCATTCCAAAACCTCTTGAAATCGAAAGAAAGTTTTTAATAGAATACCCCGATACCGAATATCTAAATTCTATTCCGACTTGCCGCAGGGTTCCGATTGAGCAGGCGTATCTTGAAACTCCCACTGAGGGCAGGTTCAGAATCCGCAGGCGCGGAAGCAGGGAAGAGGCTGTTTATATTAAAACGGTAAAGCGTAAAATTAACGACTTATCGCATATCGAAATTGAAAATTATATTTCTAAATATGAATATAAAAATTATCTCGCTCAAAAAAATTACGTTCACGGAATTATCCGAAAGGACAGGTACTGCATAGCATTAAATTCAACATATTATGAGCTTGATATTTATCCGTTTTTTGCGGATCGCGCAACGCTTGAAATTGAGCTGTTATCAGAGAATCAGGAGTATGTTCTGCCTGATTTTGTCAAGATGATAAGAGAGGTGTCGTTTGAAAAGGAGTATAAAAATAAATACCTGGCGGTAAAGTACAGCGGGAAATACGGTATAAGATAATTCGACGGAACTTAAACAAAGCAGTAAATTTGACAAAATTCAAAAAATCTATTGACAATCAGGCTCAATGTGGATATAATATAAAGGCTGACTTAATCAGAAATGCGCCAATAGCTCAGCTGGATAGAGCAACTGCCTTCTAAGCAGTAGGTCAGGGGTTCGAGTCCCTTTTGGCGCGCCAATTAAGTCGCGCCAAAAGGGACTCGAAGGCGAGCGTTAAGAAAACAGTCCTGCGGACTGTTTTTAGCGAGAGAGTTAAAGAAAGTTGTTTTCTTAAACACGCATCGGCAAACGAGCTCAAATTCAGTAAAGTTCTTTGGCGCGCCACTGTGCGCTATATTTATATTTTATAAATCAGCGCAACTATGGTGGGATTAGCGTAGTTGGTTAACGCGCCAGTTTGTGGCACTGGAGACCACCGGTTCGAATCCGGTATCCCACCCCATTTGACTCATTAGCTCAGTTGGCAGAGCACTTGACTTTTAATCAAGGTGTCCGGAGTTCGAATCTCCGATGGGTCACCACAGCCGCACAGGAAATCTTGTGCGGCTTTTAACTTAATAAATTTGTCATAGACATAATATTGGGCCGTCGCCAAGCGGTAAGGCAACGGACTTTGACTCCGTCATCCGTGGGTTCGAATCCCGCCGGCCCAGCCAAAATAAAAACACCCTAATGGGTGTTTTTATTTTGGCTGAAAAAGACGGCGGGATTCGAAAGCGAGCGACAAGAAAACAGTCCGGTGGACTGTTTTCCGCGAGAGCGTTCTACAAAGTTATAAAATAAAACACACCGCATAAAACGAGCTGAAACTATTAATTTAAGCCAAACATACGCCGGCAAAAACACCCTAATGGGTGTTTTTATTTTGGCCGGAAAAAGACGGCGGGATTCGAAAGCGAGCGACAAGAAAACAGTCCGGTGGACTGTTTTCCGCGAGAGCGTTCTACAAAGTTATAAAATAAAACACACCGCATAAAACGAGCTGAAACTATTAATTTTAGCAAAACATACGCCGGCAAAAACACCCTAATGGGTGTTTTTATTTTGGTCGGAAAAAGACGGCGGGATTCGAAGGCGACTGTGCGGAGCAATGTTTAGATTATATTGTTATTATAAACACTCTTGCGGTGTTTCTATTTGTATGATATAATGTGTGTGCATAAAAAATATTTAGAGGTTGTTATGGAATTATTTAACGGACGTCCCGGGGATTGCTCGGGCAGGGAAGAACGTGAGATTTCGGTTTATGATTGTCTGGATTCTCTCGGAATTGAGTATGACAGGGTAGACCACGAGGTCGCTAAGACGATGGAAGACTGCAAAGCGATAGATGATGTGCTCGGCGCGGTTATGTGCAAAAACCTTTTTCTTTGCAACAGGCAAAAAACAAAGTTTTATCTGCTGATTATGCCTGCGGAAAAGCCGTTTAAGACCAAGGAGTTGTCCGCTCAGATTAACTCAGCGCGTTTGTCGTTTGCATCCGCTGATAAAATGCTCGAATACCTCGACATCAACCCCGGCGCGGTCAGTGTTATGGGACTTAAAAACGATACAGGGAATAATGTGACTCTTATTGCCGACGAGGATTTGCTTAAAGATGAATATATCGGCTGTCATCCGTGTGTAAATACTTCGAGTTTAAAGATAAAAACCGCTGATTTAATCAACGTGTTTCTGCCATACACTAAGCACGATATGGCGGTTGTGAAGCTCGTAGGGGAATAGGTGGGCTGTATGTTAAAAAGAATAATCATAACAATTCTGTCGGTGCTTATGCTGTTAACATTTATTCCGAATGTCAGTGCCGCGGGACAGGCGGATTCGGATTCCGTTATAACTCAGGACGGAGATTTTGTGCCTATGTTTACAACATCACCGGACAGCTCACTAAAAGACCGTTCTAATTATATGACAGCAGAGCAAAGTGTATTTTTCTATACTCAAACTACATTCCTCGCGCTTCTCGCCGGATATCTTATAGTATTCAAGGTTAGATGTATTCCGAAAGGCGAAAAAATGCACCGCAGAAAAATCAAAAAATAAAACAACCGGCTTAAGCAAATTTGCCTAAGCCGGTTTATCTTTATCTCAATTTCTTAAAAAAGTCCTTTAAGAGCTTCGCACATTCTTCTTCCATAATTCCGCCGTAGTATTCGGGCTTAAAGTTGTACGGCATTTCAAACAGATTTGTAATTGTTCCGCAAGAGCCGTTTTTAAAGTCGTAAGCTCCGTAATATACCTTTGGGATGTGCGCGTTTATAATCGCTCCCGCGCACATTGGGCACGGTTCAAGCGTAACATAAATCTCGCAGTTCCACAGCCGCCAGCCGCCTAAAAGTTTGCAGGCGTTGTTTATTGCGTCAATCTCGGCGTGCAGAAGGGCGTTTTTCGATTTCTCGCGACGGTTTCTGCCTTTTGCAATTATTTCTCCGTCCTTAACAATAACCGCTCCTACCGGAACTTCGCCGTCATCAAAGGCTTCCTTTGCCATCTCTATGGCGGCGGTCATATATTTGTTAATTAAGCAGACCATCAGGCAGCAAAAAAGCGATTACAGAGATAGTGAACATCACAAGACATATAATTACTCCGGGAGTAAGGAAGAAGGATTTAATCTTTTCTTTGTAGGTCAAAAGGTCAGCGTTTTCGTCCTCTGACTTGTCAAGCGAGCTTATTTTGAATATATTTTTATCTTTTTTGGCAAGATAAATAAACGAGAACAGTCCGCCTATACAGAATATAACAACAACCGCAAGGTTAATTAAGTAGAAAGTGTGCTCGTCGATGGAAGTGTTTGATTTAAGCACGTCAAAAGTAACTGCGTAGAAGTTATTTAAGAAGTGGATTATTACAGACGGAACGATAGAATCCGCAACTACATCCACAAAACCGAACACTAGACCGAGAATAAACGCGAACACAACCTGTGTGGTATTTCCGTGCATTGCGCCGAACATTACCGATGACGCGATAATAGCAGAGCAGGTGCCGAATTTTTTGAGCCTTCCCAGCAGTATTCCGCGGAAAGCAAATTCCTCGGCAAACGCGGGAACGGCTGAAACCGCGAAAAGATAAAGAATAGTTTGGAACGGATCAAGTTGTGAGTCGTTTGTCATCGAAGCAGAGTTTTGAAGTCCGAAAATTGAAAGATTTTCGTCAAAAAGCTGTGCCGCAACGTTAGATACCATCGCCAAGCCCATACCGATAAACACCAGACAGATTAGCAGTGTAAACGGCACATAGGTCTTTTTGTATGCTTCCCCAAACCTAAAGCGTGAAGCCGCAAGGTAAATAATTCCGGGAATAAACGCGGCAAAAACACTCAGAAAAATATCAAGCAGATATTCAACAGTGGGATTTGAAGCGTCCAGATTAAAAAAGGAAAGGGCAACCATAACGATAACGGCTACAATTTGCATAGTCAAATAATAACCCATTACGTAAAATCCGAGTCCGTTTGAGGTTCTTCTTATTTTTTTAATCTCGTTTTTTCTTATTTGCTCTGTTGGATCAACATAATTGAACCCCGCATTTTGATAATATGGTACTTGCGGAGGTACATAATTATACATAAGCATCACTTCCATGCTACTATTTTAACATATACAACAAGGATTTGCAAGGCGTTACAAGAATGTAAATTGACAAAATCTAAGTTTGGTGGTATTGTGAAATTGAATTAATATATACATTTACCGGGAGGATGACTATATGGTAACCGCAATGCTTTTTGCCGGGGGAATCGGCGCGAGAATGCAGTCGTCTGACTTACCAAAGCAGTTTTTGGAGGTCGGCGGAAAACCTATTATAGTTCATACTATGGAGCATTTTGCCAAGCATTTTATGGTTGACGGAATTGTTGTCGCCTGTAAAGAGGACTGGATTGATTACCTTGTTGACCTTGTTAAGGAGTTCGGCATAAAAAAAGTCAGGGCTATCGTTCCCGGAGGAGAAACCGGCTACGCTTCTATTCACAACGGCGTTATGGCTGTGTCGCAGTTTTCGAAAAATCCCGATGATATCATCTTAATTTGCGACGGCGTACGTCCGATGCTTTCGGAAAAGCTCATTACCGACTGCATCGAGGAAACAAAAAAGTTTAAATCAGCTGTTCCGGTTACTCCCAGTATAGATTCGCTTTTGTACAGCACCGACGGCGTCAGCTGTAAAAAAAGCTACGACAGAAATACAATGTATATTACCCAGGCACCTCAGGGATATACTATGGAAAGAATCCTCTGGGCGCACAGCGAAGCCGAAAAACGCGGTATTACCAACCCGATTTCTTCAAGTGAGCTGTTTATCGAGCTCGGCGAGAGCGTTCATATTTTCAAGGGCGAGCGGTTCAATATAAAGGTTACTACGCCTGAAGACTTAATAACCCTCCGTTCGCAGTTTTACTATGAGAATTATAAAAAATTCGCTAAGGAAGAATTAAAGTATGGATTATAAGGTTAAAAATGTTATTTTAAGCTCTGTATATGCCGACGCTCTCGAAATTGCCAAGGCGGATTTTATCGATTGGGACAAGCTCAAAAACTGCACTGTACTTATTACCGGCGCGAACGGTTTTATCGGCTCGCACCTTGTGTTTGCTCTGCTTTTGCGCAACGACATATTTAACGATAACATCAAAGTTTACGCGCTGGTCAGAAACAGGGATTCGGCTGAGAAGAAGTTTGGTTCTTTAATGTTAAGAGAAGATTTAACGCTTATAGTTCAGGACGTTTCTTCTCCGATAGAGGCTGACAGAGCGGATTATATTATCCATGCCGCTAGCCAGGCGAGCAATATTCAGTTTGAGAAAGATCCCGTAGGCACTATCAGCGCGAATTTAACGGGTACGTCAAGCGTGCTGGATTTCGCGCTTAAGTCAAAGGCAAAGTCAACCCTTGTAGTTTCGAGCCTTAAGGTGTACGGTCAGGTTTACGGCTCAAAGGGCTTTCTTTCAGAATCTGACGAGGGCTACCTTGACTTTACATCGTATAAAAATTGCTACGCTATGGGCAAGCGCGCTTCCGAAACCCTGGCGGCAAGCTATATCAAGGAGTACAGTCTGAACGTTAAGCTGTGCCGTCCGGCGTATATTTACGGCGCAAGCTCACTTGACGACGACAGGGTTTGGGCGCAGTTTATCGCGAACGTCGTTAAAAAAGAGAATATTTTACTTAAATCTAACGGCGCGGCTAACCGTTCGTTTTGCTATGTAACCGACACCGCTTCCGCTATGCTCTGCATACTTCTCAGCGGAGAAAACGGATTTCCTTATAATATCGCTTACGAAAAGTCTAATACTACAATACGCGGCTTCGCAAAAACCGCTTGCGAGGTGTTTCCCGAGAGGAATATAACCCTCAGCTTCCAAAATCCGGAGGATGAGGCTGAGCCGGAGATAATGAAAACTCCGCTTTCTACAGAGCCTGAAATTCTCGACAGCACAAAACTAAAAGCTCTCGGCTGGAAGCCTTCCGTTACCCTTGAGGAAGGCATAAAAAGAGCGGTTAATGTTCTGGAGGAGCAAAAACGTTAGTTTAATATAACCAGTCAAATCCGAAAAAACGATTAGATTTTTGCCAAAACCACAATCTGTTGTGTTTTTGTTGACAATATACACTATAATATGATAAAATATTAGTTGTATAAATTTATGCTTTTTCGCATTAAACAGGAGATTTTTATGAATACAGCAATTATTCTCGCAGGCGGCGTCGGAAGCCGTATGGGAGTTGACAGACCAAAGCAGTTTTTGATGGTTCAGGACAAACCGATTATCTCTTACTGTCTTGATATTTTTCAGAAGCACAGCGAGATTGACAGCATTGTTATTGTTGTCAGCGAGCAGTGGCAGGACTTCACCGAGGAGTATGTACAAAAGTACGGCGTAACCAAGGTTAAGGGGTACGCTCCCGCCGGTAAGTCAAGACAGCATTCAATTTACAACGGATTAAAGTGCATTGACAAAAACGTACCCGGTACCGATATCGTTATCGTTCACGACGCGGCACGTCCGCTTGTGTCGGATAGGATTATTTCCGACTGTATCAAGGGTGCTACCGATTACGACGGAGCAATGCCGGTAATCTCGGTAAAGGATACAGTCTATCAGAGCAAGGACGGTCAGGAAATCGGCTGTCTGCTCAAAAGAAGCGAGCTTTTCGCCGGACAGGCTCCCGAGAGCTTTAAGTTCGGAAAATACTTTGATATACATAATCAGGTTACAGATGAAGAAATCGGCGCAACCGCCGGCAGCAGTGAAATCGCTTACCGCCACGGAATGGAAGTACGTATGGTAAAGGGAAGCGAACGCAACCTGAAAATCACAACTATTGAGGATTTAGAGACCTTTGAAACTATATTGAAAGGTGATGTTTGATATGGATACAATGAAGGCAAGAGTTTTAAGAGCAGTCGGAAATCTCGAGTACTGCGACTATCCCATGCCCGAGGTTAAGCCCGACGAGGTGCTTTTCAGGGTTAAGGCTTGCGGTATCTGCGGCTCTGATATTCCGAGAATTTTTGTAAACGGAACGTATCACTTTCCCACAATCCCCGGCCATGAGTTTTCAGGCGAGGTTGTAGGTGTAGGCGATGATAAAAATAAAGACTTAATCGGCACAAGGGCGGCTGTTTTTCCGCTGATTCCCTGCAACAACTGCGAAAATTGCCATAACGGCGATTATGAGATGTGCAAGTCCTATGACTATCTCGGTTCTCGCAGCGACGGCGCGTTTGCCGAGTATGTAAGAGTTCCCGTGTGGAATCTTGTACCCATTCCCGACAGCCTCAGCTTTGAGGAAGCCGCTATGACCGAACCCACTGCAGTCGCGCTTCACGCGCTCAGACGCGCTCAAATTGAGGTGGGTGATAACGTTGTTATCTTCGGCCCCGGCACAATCGGTATGCTTATTGCTCAGTGGGCAAGAGCGTGGGGGGCAAGGGTTTTGCTTGTCGGAACCGACGCGAACAACTGGGATTTTATCGAGGATATGGGCTTTACCGAGTACTGCAATTCTTCTCACGAGGACGCTATCGCTTGGGTTAAGGAGAAAACCGGCGGAATCGGAGCCGATATTGCAATAGAAGCAGTCGGAATCGCGCTTACCGCGTGCAACTGTCTTGAAGCTGCGGCAAGCGGCGGAAAGGTAATCTTCGTAGGAAACCCCCACGGCGACTTCACCTTCCCCCAGAACACCTACTGGCAGATTCTCAGAAAACAGCTCAGGATTTTCGGCACATGGAATTCAAGCTACAGCGATACCCACAAGAGCGACTGGAATATGGTTGTAGACGCTATGGCTAACCGCAAAATCGATGTTAAAAAGCTGATTACACATAAATTTAACCTTGAAACAATGGACAAGGGACTTGAAATTATGAAGAACAATTCAGAGTTCTTCGCAAAAATTATGGTCGTTAACGACTAAGGAGCTTACTATGAAAGGAAAGCTATCTCCGTCTTTAATGTGCGCCGATGTGCTCAATCTTCAATCTGAGCTCGAGGCACTTGACAATTTAGGCGTTGAGTTTATTCACCTTGATTTTATGGACAATAAGTTTGTGCCTAACATCACGCTTGACACAAACCTGATTAAGTCCGTTAAAAGCGTGCTTAAAAATATGAGACGCGATATTCATATTATGGCGTACGAGCCTGTTCAGTATTTTGACAGAATGGACATCGGCGAGGGAGATATTGTCGCGGTTCATTATGAGGCTTGTCCCGATTTAGCTGATGTTATTGCGGAAATCAGGAAAAGACAGGCTTCTCCGTTTATCGCTATCAGCCCTGATACAAAGCCCGAGGTTTTGCTTGATTTTCTCGATATTATCGACGGCGTGCTTGTAATGACGGTTTATCCAGGCTTTGCCGGACGCCCGATTGTAGAGGGAAGTATAGAAAAGCTGGCTAAGGTGCGCAAGCTGATTGACGACAACAAGCCCGGACTTTTAATGGAGGTTGACGGCCACGTAAGCTGGGATTTGTGCAAAAAAATGCGCGAAAACGGCGCGGATATGTTTGTTGCCG
>CAMNHG010000041.1 GCA_946539105.1 uncultured Clostridia bacterium
TTACCGTCATTCGCGAAAACAAGCACGTCGGGATTGTCGGAATAGCTGACCGCGGAATCCGACAGCTTTAGCTCGGTGAGCGAATCGGTGTCAATCGCAAAGCCTGCCGCTCCCATTGAGGTGCCGAAGCGCGACAGCAAATCGTCATATCTGCCGCCTGTGACAACCGCGTCACCGATACCGCTGACATAGCCCGCAAAAACAAAGCCTGTGTAGTAATCGTTGCGCTGAACAAGTCCGAGGTCGATAATCAGCTTTTCGTTTAAGCCGAGCGGACTGAGCTTTGAGTAAATTTGATGCAGGTAATCGAGCGCGTCCATCGCCTTTGTTCCCTTGCAGATTTCAGCCGCCTTGTCAAAGACCTCCTCGCCGCCGAACAGTGACGGAAGGTTACGGATCGCGCTTACAGCCGCGCAAGGGGCCAGCTTATCGAGCAGGTTATTGAGTGCGGAGTAGTTTTTGCTCTCGATAGAAACGCGGATTTTCTCCTTGTAGTCCTCGTCAATGTCGAGTTCGTCGGACAGTGCGTCAAAAACCTCGGCGTGACCGAGCTCGATTCGAAAATCATCCGCTACGGATTTAACCGCGCTTACAGCGGTGGTCAAAACCTCTAAATCTGCCCTTAAGCCCTTAACGCCAAGCAGCTCAACGCCCATCTGCATAAACTCGTTGCGCTTGCCCGTGAGCGTGGGATTGTTGCGGTAAACCGCCTGCTTGTAGTAAAGGCGTACAGGCAAAATGCTGTTTTTGAGCCTTGTCGAGACCATACGCGCAATCGGCAGAGTGGAGTCGGGACGGGCAACTAAAATTCTGCCCTTGTTGTCGGTCATTTTATACATATCCTGCTGGTCAATACCGCTGCAGTCAAGTGAAAAAACATCGTAAAATTCAATTCCCGGGGTGATAACCTTCTTAAACCCCCTACCGACAAACACCTGCTCAATGTTACCGCAGACATCGTCCATCGCCGAGCACTCGGCAAAGAGGAAGTCCTTTGTGCCCTCGGGCGTGATTTTCAAATTCTTCTTCATATATCCCTCTCATTATACTTTAGTATGATAACGCTTTAACATACTACCATAATAAAATATATTTGTCAAGTTTTTAACGATAATTGCGGAAATTAATATCTCCGTTAATCTCTCTATTACCGCACAAGACCGCACAATTATTACAACTGTGCGGCTTTGCAGCTAAATTATTATATTGGATTATATTATTTATCGCTGTTTTCATCGGGAAATTCATCGTCGTCATCGGATTTTTTACCATCCTTATTAAGTCCGATAATCCTTTTAATCATTTCCTTCTGCTCCTGCTCCTTTGCTTCTCTGATAGCCCTTTGCTCAGCGGCGATTTTGGCGTAATTGAGAACCTCAAAGTCGAGTGCTTCCTGAGCAATTTTGCCCTTTGCCTCGATGTTGATCCTTGCCTTTTTGCCGATAAGGGTGTAGATAACCGCGAAAATAGGAGTACCGAGTACAAAGCCGGGAATACCGAACAAAGCACCTCCCACTACTACGCTGAACAGTACCCAAAAGCTGGAGATTCCGAGCTGGTTGCCGATAATCTTGGGCTTGAGCACGTTGCCGTCAAGCTGCTGAATAAGGAAAATAATTATGATAAACCATACCATATCCATCGGGTTAACGAGGAAAAGTATAATCGCGCTGGGAATTCCGCCGATATAAGGTCCGAAGAACGGCACGACGTTTGACACACCGACGAGCACGGCAATCAAAGCCGCGTAGGGCAGCTGGAAGATTGACATTACAATAAAGGTGAGCAGTCCGATAAGCGCGGAATCAAGGATATCGCCTACTAAAAATCTACCGCATTTTGTATCGGTTATATCGACAACCTCATAAACCTTGGGCAAATATTTAATCGGAATAAACGCGACCGCCAAACGCTTTACCATACGGCAGAGCTGTTCCTTTGAAGCGAGGAAGTAGATTGAGATGATAATGCTCATTACCACGTTGTAAACGCCCGCGGCTGTGTTGGTGATAACGTTTGTGAGGAAGTCGATGACGTTCTTTGTAGCGTCCGCGGTGGTGAGAATGTTCTGACCGTTGAGAATCTTTTTAATTTCCTCAGTAAACTGGTTGAGCGTATTATCAAGGCTGAAATTGGTGTGGAAAACAGAGTTAATCCACTTAAACGAGCCGTCAATATAGATATACGCCTTCTGCATATACTCGGGCATATTCTTAGCCAAACCTGTGACGTTTGTTACAATCTGCGGAACTACGATAAGTATTAACGCGATGATGACTGCAAACGCCAGCAAAAAGGTTGAAACAAGCGACAGCGGCTTTACAAACCGCTTAAAGAACTTGCGCTTTGTGCCCATTTTTCCGAACACCTTGTTGCAGAAGAATTTGTACGGAAAGTTCAGGATATACGCGATTAAGAAGCCGATTAAAAACGGCGTCAAAATGCCCATAAGCCCCGAGAGCAGCTTTCCTACAATGTCAAGGTGATCCTTGATGAACAGCAAAAATACCGTAAAGGTAATTGCTATCAGCAGGTTTTTCATTGTCAATAATTTTTTCAAGCTAAACCACTCCTTGTCCCTTGGACTGTGACTAATATGATTATTGTATAAAACAATTATTTTATTCTAAAACAGTGAGAGCTGTGAGCTTTCCGGCAGGCCGTGAAGTACGCCGACCTCCTTTAAGGTCTCGATAACCGCCTTGGTTACCTTGGTCTTTGCCTGCATATCTTCAATCGAGAGGTACTCGCCCTTTTTGCCCGATTCGGCAAGCGACAGTGCCGCAGCCTCGCCTACGCCGGGTAAGGACGAAAACGGAAGCCTGATTTTGCCGTCCTCAACAGCGAACATCTTGGAATCGGATTTATAGATGTCAACCGGCAAAACCTCAATCTTACGCGCGAACATCTCGTTGACGATTTGAAGGGTGGAATACTCCTTCTCCTCCTTATCGCTCGCCTCGTGAACGCTCATTTTGCGCTTGATACGGCTCATCTTCTCCTTAACTGCCTCGTGCCCCTGCATTACAACGGCTCCGTCGAGGTTTTCACTGCGGACGGTGAAGTAAGCGGCGTAGTATTCCAGCGGCTTATGAACCTTGTACCAGCCGAGCCTGAGAGCCGCAATCATATAAGCGGCGGCGTGAGCCTTGGGGAACATATACTTAATCTTCATACACGAGTCGATGTACCACTCAGGCACGTTGTGCTCGCGCATAGCCTTAAAGTGTTCTTCGGTGAGCAACTTGGTGGCGTTGCCCTTACGGACAATCTCCATAATCTTAAACGACATTGAGTCGTCAAGTCCCTTGTGCATAAGATAGGTCATAATGGAGTCACGTGTTCCGATAACGTCCGAGATTGTGCACGTGCCGTTGTGAATCAAATCCTGTGCGTTGCCCAGCCAAACGTCGGTACCGTGGGAAAGTCCCGAAATCTGCAAAAGGTCGGTAAAGGTTTTGGGCTTTGCTTCAATCAGCATTCCCTGAACAAAGCCGGTGCCGCATTCGGGAATACTGAACGTGCCGATCTGGGAATCTATTTCCTCGGGGGTTACGCCGAGTGCCTTTGTTGAGGTAAACAGCGACATAACCTCGGGATCGCTCATACTGACGTCCATTACCGGAATGCCCGTGAACATCTCAAGATAGTGGTAGATCGTCGGAACATCGTGTCCGAGCTCGTCGAGCTTGGTGATGGTATCGTGAATTGAATGGAAATCGAAGTGGGTTGTAATGTTGTCGGAGGTCATATCGTTTGCCGGGTGCTGAACCGGGCAGAAGTCGTAAACGTCATTCGTCCTCGGAACAACAACCATTCCTCCCGGGTGCTGACCTGTGGTTCGCTTTACGCCGGTGCAGCCCTTGGCGAGCCTTTTAAGCTCTGCCTTGTGGAAGTTGATTGACTTTTCCTCCTGATATTTTTTAACAAAGCCGATGGCGGTTTTTTCCGCTACGGTTGAGATTGTGCCTGCCTTAAACACGTTGTTTTTGCCGAACAACTCCTCGGTGTAGCGGTGAGATTTTGACTGGTACTCGCCGCTGAAGTTGAGGTCGATATCAGGCACCTTGTCGCCCTTAAAGCCAAGGAAGGTCTCGAACGGAATCTCGTGGCCGTCCTGATCCATCAGCGTGCCGCATTCGGGGCAGTTTTTGGGCGGCATATCAAAGCCCGAGCCGTAGCTGCCGTCGGTGATAAACTCGCTGTGCTTGCACTTTTTGCAGACATAGTGCGGACAGAGCGGATTTACCTCGGAAATACCGGACATTGTGGCGACGAACGACGAGCCTACCGATCCTCGCGAGCCAACCAAATAGCCGTGAGCCTCGCTGTCGGCAACCAGCTTTTGCGCTGTCATATACAAAACAGAAAAGCCGTAGGTGGTGATTGAGTTTAGCTCCTTGTCAAGCCTTGCCTTTACAATCTCGGGAAGCGGATCGCCGTATCTTTCCTTGGCACGCTTCCATGTGATGTCGATTAGCTGCTCCTGCGCGCCCTCGATGTTCGGGGGGAAGGTTCCCTTGGGTATCGGGCGGATGCTGTCGCACATATCGGCAATCATATTCGGGTTGGTAACGACAACCTCATACGCCTTTTCCTCGCCGAGCCACTCAAATTCCTTAAGCATTTCAGCTGTGGTTCTGAAAAACAGCGGCGGCTGCTTGTCCGCGTCGGCAAACTTTTGTGAAGCCTGCAAAATTTTGCGGTAGTCCGAATCGTGCGGATCCATAAAGTGGACGTCGCAGGTAGCGCAGACGGGCTTGCCGAGCTCCTTGCCGAGTCTGATAATCTTGCGGTCAATCTCCCTGAGCTCGTCGATATCCTTGAAGATACCCTCGCGGAGCATAAAGGCGTTGTTGCCCGAGGGCTGAATTTCGAGGTAATCGTAGAACGAGGCGATTCGCTTGACCTCTGCCCACGGCGCGTTTTTTAGAATACTCTTATAGAGCTGTCCCTCGCAGCAGGCGGAACCGATAATCAGCCCTTCCCTGTGCTCAACGAGCGAGCTTTTGAGGATTCTCGGTTTTTTATAGAAGGTTTTAAGGTGGCTTTCGGAAATCAGCTTGTATAGATTTTTTAAGCCTACCTGATTTTTAGCAATGATAATTTGGTGGTAGGACGGCAGTTTTTTGAAGTCGCCGCCCGCGATTTTTGTGTTGATATCCTTGGCGTCGAAAATACCATAATCGTCCTTGAGCCTTTGGCAGAGGTTGAGGAAAATTCTCGACAAAATCTCGGCGTCGTCGGTCGCGCGGTGGTGGTTGAACTTGCCGAGTTTTAAATAATTCGCCACGGTATCGAGCTTGACATTCTTAATGTCCGGCAAAATCGCGCGTGAAATCGCAACCGTGTCGATTGAGGTGAAGTTGTACTCCACACACATATTCTCGCACGCCTTGCGGATAAACGAGGTATCAAACGGCGCGTTGTGAGCGACAAGCACGCTCCCCTCGGCAAATTCGAGGAACGCCGAAACGGCTTCAGATTGAGACGGCGCGTCCTTTACCATATCGTCGGTAATTCCTGTCAGCTGAACAATCTTTGAGGGAATCGGCATTTCGGGGTTCGCGAAGGTCGAGAAGGTGTCGGTTACCTCGCCGTTTACAACCTTGACCGCGCCGATTTCGGTGATTTTATCGCTCAGCGGAGAAAGTCCCGTGGTCTCTATGTCAAAGCAGACAAATGTGCCGTCGAGCGGCATTTCCCCATCGCCCGAAACGGACTCTACGAGGTCATCTACAAAGTAAGCCTCTGTGCCGTACAGAATTTTGATTTTTTCGCCGTCTTTATTGATTTTATCGGCGGCTTTCATTGCGTCGGGGAACGCCTGGGCAACGCCGTGGTCGGTAATCGCTATCGCCTTGTGTCCCCAGCTGTAGGCGCGGTTAACAAGCTCGCCTGCCGAGGTGATGGCGTCCATCTGCGACATATTTGTATGCAGGTGAAGCTCAACGCGCTTCTGCTCTGCCTTATCGACAACCTTTACCTTTTCGGCGGTGCCGATTCCGCGTGCGTTTACGACAAGCTCGGAGGCGTATTTATCGTACTCAACGTCGCCCATAACAGCGATTGTACTGCCGTTTTTGAGGTTATCGAGCACAGCGGACTCGCGGATTGAGTTAAACACCTTAACCGTGGTCGAGCCTGTGTAATCGGTGATGTCGATGGTGAAAATATTTTTATCGCCGGAGCGTGTTACGCGCTTTTCAATGTCAAAAATATCGCCCCAAATAAGCACCTTGCCGCTGTCGTCGGCGATTGAGCTGATGGGCACGTATTTGCCGCGGATGCTTCTGCCGTAAAGCGGTTTTACCGAAGACTCGATTAGCTGCGGAGTAACGTATTTGCCCTCGCGGATTTCAATTTCGACGGATTTTTCGCGCATTTTCTGCCTTGCGTTATCGTCAGCCTGCACTTCTCCGTAGTAATCGGCTGTAAGCTGAATCTGCTCTCTCCTCGCCTTTTCCTCCGCGCTTTTAATCGCCTGACGATATTCGTCGCTGTCCGCCTTGACCTCAAAAATACCTGTGTACTTTACAGCTACGTTGAGCGAGAACTGTTCGCTGATTATACGCGCGAGTGCCTTGTCAAATTCCTTTGCGTCAAGCAAAGCCTTGCCGCCGTTTTGGAGCTTGATTGTAAGTACGTTGTCCTCATAGCTTACCTCGGCGTTGTTGAGCGTGCCGTTAATGCTGGGCATTTCCCTTTTAACCGTGGCATAAAGCGACTGAAAGCAGTCCGCCGAGAACAGCTCGGGATTGTACTTTGGCTTGATTAAAGCATGAGAGTTGAGTGCCTTGGAAAATATCTTTTCCGCCTTAATCAGCTCATCAAAATTAATATATGTATCAAAATGAACGTTAATCGTTATTATCCGTATTTTATTATTAATATTTACATCTAAAATCTCTCCGTTTAAGAGCTCGGGGGCAATTCCCGAGCAGTCGCAAACAGAGCCGAACAAACTTCCTAAAGTATTCATATACTCCCTTCAAATCTATGTTAGAGCTTATTAACCTCGTCAATTAACGCGTCAACGAGCTTATCCTCGCTGACCTTATACAAAACTTCGCCTTTTTTGAAAATAATTCCGCAGCCGTCGCCGCCTGCCAAGCCGATGTCGGCTTCCTTTGCCTCTCCGGGACCGTTTACAACGCAGCCCATAACGGCGACCTTTATGTTTTTGTTGCAGCCGCGCAGGCGTTCCTCTACATCGTTGGCGATTTTAACAAGGTCAATTCTTGTTCTGCCGCAGGTCGGGCAGGAAACAAACTGAACGCCGTCCTTTTTGATGTCGAGTGCCTTTAGAATATCATACGCGGCGTAAACCTCGCGCACAGGGTCTGCGGTTAATGACACACGGATTGTGTCGCCGATTCCCCTTAACAGCAAAGAACCGATACCTGCTGAGGATTTTATGATTCCCATACGCTCGGTGCCTGCCTCGGTAACGCCGAGGTGAAGCGGATAATCGCAACGCTGAGCGGCAAGCTCATACGCCTTTATCATATTTGAAACGGTTGAGCTTTTCATAGAAAGCACAATGTCGGTAAAATCGAATTTTTCGAGCAGCGAGGCGTGGTAAAGCGCGCTGTCACAAAGTGCCTCGGGAGTCGGATGGCCGTACTTTGCCAAAATCTCCTTTTCGAGCGAGCCGGAGTTTACGCCGATTCTGATAGGAATACCCCTCTGCCTGCACATATCGGCTACCGCCTTTACCCTGTCGTCAGAGCCGATATTACCGGGGTTTATGCGGATTTTATCAATGCCTGCAGCGCACGCCTCGAGCGCGAGCTTGTAGTTAAAATGAATATCCGCGACAATCGGTACGCTTACCGCCTCTTTAAGCGCGGGGATAAGCCTTACCGCGTCCATATCCGGAATTGCCGCGCGGATAATTTGACAGCCTGCTTCTTCAAGAGCCTTTGCCTGTTTTACCGAGCCTTCAATGTCGGTTGACGGCACGTTGAGCATTGACTGCACGCTTACCTGCGCTCCGCCGCCGATTAACACATTGCCTGCTTTAACCTGAATTTTGCTGCCCATATTATCCTCCTAACTAAGCGTCGGGAACGTGCCCGTGATCAGCTGCCAAACATCCTTGACAGAAATTGCTATTATAAACATTATCAAAATCGCAAGCCCCACGCCGTTTACGATATACTCAAACTTACGCGGCAGGGGTCTGCGGATAATCGCCTCGATTATCAGGAATAAAAACCTTCCGCCGTCAAGTGCCGGGAACGGAAGCATATTTACTATGCCGAGGTTGACGGTGATTAACGCCATTATGAACACGATGTTATTAACCGCGCTGGCGAAATTCACCTTTAAGCCCTCGGAGGCTACCATTGACACCGCCTTTGTCATACCGACAGGACCCGACAGGTCGTTAAAGCTGAACCTGCCCTGAACCAGCATAATAAGCGACTGCCAAACGGTTTTCGCGAGCGATATTGTCTGGCTTCCGGTCTGCTCAAGCACGGTGAAAAAGTTTTTCTCTATCGGCTCAACATAAAAATCTACGCCGACGGACGCCTTTTTATTCTCAGCGTCCTCTTCACTTGCGTAGTATGAATAAAACTGCACCTGTTCAAGCTCTACCTTCTCGCCGCCGCGTTCAACGGTAACGTCAGCGGTAAAACGCTGACGGCTGTCCCTCTGTTCAATCTCGGGGTACTTGTACTTGGTTTTGTCGGTCACACCAAGAGAGGAATAAATCTTGTCGGTGGTGGTTTTCAGGATAGAATACGCCTGCTCCTTGCTGTCAACCTTGTTAATCTGAGAAGCTCCGTCTGTGAGGATTTCCGAGATGTTCTTAACCTCGTCATCGGAAAGCTCCCTGCCGGTTAATTCCTTATCGTTTGCCAGCTTGTAGCACAGATTATAAAGCTCGGAACAGCAGTCCTGCTTATACACGGTGACGGAAGCCGGGTCAACATCGGTTACCTGAAGCGTTTGAACCGCGAACTGCAAATCCTTTACGTTCCAAATTGGATAGCCGTTGATCGAGGTGATTTTATCGCCCTCCTGCAAGCCGCTGTTTGCGGTGTAGGCTTTTGGCGAAAACTCCCTGACGGTTGTGGACTCATACCCGGGCATTTGAACAACGACAATGAACATCAGCAAAAAGCCGACAAGGATGTTCATAGTCGCTCCCGCGACAATAATAATCATCCGCTTCCAGATTTTGGCGTTGGTAAAAGCGCGCGGATTGTCGCTTGACTGATCCTCGCCCTCCATAGCGCAGTAACCGCCTATCGGAAAAAGCCTGAGCGAATACTGTGTTTCGCCCTTTTTAAAACCGAAAATTTTAGGTCCCATACCGAGAGCGAACTCGTTGACCTGAACTCCGGATTTTTTCGCCGTGATAAAGTGGCCGAACTCGTGGGCGAAAATTATAAATTCAAATAAAAGGACTCCTATAACTATAAGTGCTATCGTAACTAAAATTTGCATTAATTAAATGTCAACTCCAAATCAGATTACCGCAAAATTACCGTAAAATTACCCAATTACCCAATTTTATCTTTTACATACTGTCGCGCAAGGCTGTCCGCCCTGATAACGTCGTCAACGGATGACGGAACAAAGTTATTGACGCTTTCCACCGCGCCGCAGACAAGCTCGCCGATGTCTAAAAATTTAATCTTGCCGTTCCTGAACAGCATATTTGCTTCCTCGTTCGCGCCGTTAGCGATTGCCGTAGCCGCGCCGCCCATTTTAAGAGCGGTTTTGCAGGCGTTAAGGCACTTAAACGTCTTGTAGTCCGGCTCAAAGAAGGTCAGCTTGCCGATTTCGGCAAGGCTGAGCTCAGCAACCGGAGATTCAAAACGGCTCGGGTACGTAATGGCGTACTGAATCGGAATACGCATATCGGGAACGCCGAGCTGCGCAATTACGGAATTGTCCGTGTACTCAACAAGCGAGTGGATAATGCTCTCGCGGTGAACGACAACGTCAATATCGTCGCCGCTTACGTCAAACAGCCTTGCCGCCTCGATAATCTCTAAGCCCTTGTTCATCATTGAAGCCGAGTCTATCGTGATTTTCGCGCCCATACTCCAGTTGGGGTGGTTAAGAGCCTGCTCGACGGTGACGTCCTTTAACTCGTCACAGGTTTTGCCGAAAAACGGACCGCCCGAAGCGGTTAAAATCAGCTTTTTAATCGCCTTATTATCGGGCGCGCCCTGCAGGCACTGAAAGATTGCGGAGTGCTCGCTGTCAACAGGCAGCAGCTTTACGCCGTTACGCTTAACCGCATCTGTCACCAAATCTCCGCCGGCAACAAGCGTCTCTTTATTGGCGAGGGCAATATCCTTTTTGGCTTGTATTGCCGCCATAGTAGGCTTTAAGCCCACCATCCCCACTACGGAATTAAGCACCAGCGACGCGCTCGGGATAACGGCGGCTTCGATTAAACCGTCCATTCCTCCCATTACCTTTGTGCCGGTGTCCTTAACCCTCAGCCGAAGCTCGGCTGCCTTGTCCTCGTTAAAGAGCACGGCAAGCTCCGGCTTGTATTTTCTTATTTGATTTTCGATAAGGTCAACGTTAGAGGCTGCGGTAATTGCCGAAACCTTAAGCCCTAATTTATCGACAACGTCGAGCGACTGTGTGCCGATAGAGCCGGTTGAACCCAAAATAGAAATTGAATTAATCATAATTTAACCTGCGCTTAAAATCGGTAAAAACGAATTTACAATTACAACCATCGGAACCGTGAAGATTATGCTGTCAAAACGGTCGAGCATTCCGCCGTGTCCGGGGAAAAGATTGCTGTAGTCCTTGATGCCGATGGTTCTTTTGATTAGCGAAAAACTTAAATCACCTACGATTGACAGCACAGCGTCGCACGCGCCGATGATGATAAGGGGTATAAAGTTGACCGTCAGGTGCGGTGTAATCAGATTGCCGAACAGAAAACCAATCGCGACAGCAGCGAGTACACAGGTAAAAACACCGCCTATTGCTCCCTCTACCGTCTTTTTGGGGCTGATATTGGGGCACAGCTTGTGCTTTCCGAACAGTGAGCCTGCAAAAAACGCTCCTGAGTCCGCCATCCACGGCACCG
>CAMNHG010000042.1 GCA_946539105.1 uncultured Clostridia bacterium
GGGCGGACGGTTGTCCGTCCTTTTTCTATGTGCATATTACACAAATAAAATGGTAAAAATTTGTCGTTAAAATTCCCCTGTAATATGGTATAATTATTGTATCTCTAACTTAGGAGGAACAATTATGAAATTTAAATTCAAAAAACCGCTTGCCGTACTGCTCGCGGTATTAATGCTCGCTACAGCATTCAGCTTTTCGGTATCGGGCGCGGAAAGTGCCGATAACAGCACATCCGCCAAGAATTACCACCTTGCGCCCACTATCCACGACGGCGCGATTTTGCACGCCTGGTGCTGGTCGTTCAACACAATCAAAGCCCAGCTTCCCCAGATTGCCGAGGCAGGCTTTACCACGGTTCAGACCTCGCCTATTAACCGGTGTAAGGTCGGCGAAAACGGCGGAATGCAGCTAAACGGCAGGGGCAAGTGGTATTATCACTATCAGCCCACCCTGTACACAATCGGCAACTATCAGCTCGGCACGCTCGATGAGTTCCGTGATATGTGCACCGAGGCTGACAAGTACGGAATCAAAATTATTGTTGACGTTGTGGCAAACCACTGCTCGGGCGATTACAGCGCGATTTCGCCTGAGATTAAGAATATGCCAAACGCTTTCCACCCCACGCTGGAAATTTCAAGCTACTCAAAACGTTACCTTGTAACGCAGGGCAAGCTGTCAGGACTTTGGGACTTAAACACCGCAAACCCGGCGGTTCAGACTATGATTAAGAATTATCTTAACGACTGCCTTGAAGCAGGCGCGGACGGCTTCCGCTATGACGCGGCTAAGCACATTGAGCTTCCGAACGAGCCGGTTGAGGACGGTCAGAATTTTGCAAGCGACTTTTGGACTAATATCCTCGACAACGACGCCGAGTTCCAGTACGGCGAGGTTTTGCAGGGACAGGGCGACAGAATCGCGGACTACTCTCAGCTTATGAGCGTTACCGCTTCGTCATACGGAGAAAACCTGCGCACCGCTCTCGCTAACAACAAAATCCAGAGCAGAAACCTCACGGCGTATCAGGCTACCGGCGTTGACCCCGCAAAGCTCGTAACTTGGGTTGAGAGCCACGACAACTACTGCAACGACGGCAGCTACAGTCAAATTGACAATCAGCAGGTTAGAACCGGCTGGGCGATTATCGCCGCAAAGGGCGACACCACTCCCCTGTTCTACGCGCGTCCCAACAACAGCAGCGCGGACAACCAGTGGGGCGACAATATTATAGGTGCCGCAGGCAACGGCAACTACTACCACCCCGAGGTTGCGGCTGTTAACCACTTCCGCAACGCTATGGTTGGCGAAACCTTCAAAATCGGCGCGATTGACCGCAACTTTACTCACATTATGGTTCAGCGCGGTACAAAGGGTGTTGTAATCATCAACTACGGCGACACCGACTTTGCCGTTAACACGACTGTCACAATGCCCGACGGCGAGTACACCGACGAGGCTTACGGCGATACATACACTGTTTCTGGCGGCAAAATCTCGGGCACTGTCAAGGCTAAAACCGTAGCGGTTATCTACGACAGAGAAACTGAGGACTACGGCACCATCGGCGACGTTAACGGCGATAACACCGTTGACGTGCTCGACTCGATTATTATTCAAAAGCATGCCGCCGAAAAGGCAGACCTCGACGAGCGTCAGATTTACGTTGCGGACGTTAACGACGACGGACAGGTTGATATTCTCGACGCTATTGACATTCAAAAGTACGCGGCGGAAAAGCTGACGGAATTTAAGAAAAAATAATTTAAAAGCAAAAAGGAAAAAGGTGTTATTTTGAAAATCAAGGCATTACTGACGGCTGCAATACTCTCCGCCGTCATCGTTATTGCTCCGTTCGCACAAAGCGAGCCGGTCTTTGTTACCGAATCGCTCAACAACTACGCTTTAGGCTATATGAGCTGGGGCGTTAAGCATATGGGGCTTGACGTATTGCAGAAGAATTTGGAGAAAAAAGGTAATCTGCCCGAGGTCAAGGTCGCGGTTATCGACTCGGGTATTAACACGGGCAACAAGTACGTTAAAAACCGCTATTCAAACGACGGCTACAACTTTATTAACAACAACACCGACATTAACGACACCCAGTACCACGGCACTATGGTAAGCGGTATTATTGCCGACTGCACCTCATCGAATGTAAAGGTTATGCCGCTAAAGGTAAACGGTGAATCGGGCAGCGGAAAATTGAGCGACGTTAACAGGGCGATTTACTACGCTATCGAGCACAACGCCGACGTTATCAATATGAGCCTGAGCGCGGTTGACAGCAAGCATACGCTGACAATACTTGACGACGCGATTGACGAGGCTGTTAGCAAGGGCATTGTAGTTGTTGTCGCCGCGGGAAATCAGGCGAGCGACACCGCTGACCGCTACCCGGCAAACAAGGAAAACGTGCTGACAATTACCTCGGTTGATTCAAGCGACAAAATCGGTGAAAACGCCAACACAGGCTCAGATGTTGACTTTGCCCTGCCGGGAGTTTTAATCCTTGCGCCGTACAAAAGGTTTATGATGGTTGACTCGGGTACTTCCCTTGCCGCTCCCCACGCCGCAGCGGCAGCAGCTCTGCTCAAAAGCTGGTGCAAGCACCTAAACCAAGACCAGGTTGTCGATATATTAAAGCAGTACACAGTTGACCTGGGCGACAAGGGCTTTGACAACACCTACGGCTGGGGTATGATAAACCTTGCAGGCTTTAATGTTAACGCGACTCCCCCCGATCCCGTAACAGAGCCTGCAACCGAGCCTACGGAAGCTACTACAGAGCCTTCGCCTGAGCCTACAGAGCCTGCTCCCGAACCGACAACAGAACCTGCCGAGCCTACTGAGCCGACTACGGAACCGCTTCCCGAGCCCTCGACAGAGCCAACAACTGAGCCTGCCACGGTGCCATCTACAGCACCGCTTGTTATAGGCGACGTTAACTTTGACGGTACGGTCGATGTATTTGACGCGGTTATGATTCAGATGTACGCGGCTGAGACTATCACCTTTGACGACAGTCAGGCGTTTGTTGCCGACGTAAACAACGACGGTTATATAGACGTCCTCGACGCTATGGATATTCAAAAGTTCACCGCTGATAAGCTGAAGCAGTTTATTAAAATAGCTTAAAAATTAAAAAAAATTTTTAAAGAGAATAAGAGAGAAAAAGAGAGACAAGAGTTTTTTACTCCTGTCTCCTTTTCTTTTTCTTTCTCTCTCTTTTTTCTTTTCTTTTTCTTTTTTATCTTCTTATTATTCTTCTTATTCTTCTTATTGGCAGCGTTCGTATACGGTCGTATACGGTCGCTATGCTTATTTTTATTTTTCTCTTTATTCTCTTTTTTCTCTTTATCTTTATCTTTCTCTTTATCTTCTTCTTTATCTTTCTCTTTATCTTCTTCTTTATTTTTATCTTTATCTTCCCTGCTTTTGCATGCAACTGTATGCAAATGCAGGTTTTGCATTAAAGTGTTATGTAATCTCCCAAGTGGATTGAGTAGATTATAAGCTGCTTAACCTCGGTTTCGAGCGACTTGCTAAGTGCCTCGCCGTACAGCTCGAGCTGCTTTTGATACAACGCTCTGAGCTTTTCGATATCCCGGACACGGTCTGTTTTGTAGTCCGCGATAACCAGCTTTCCGTCCTCGACAAACGCCAGGTCAACCGCTCCCTGCATTATTATACCGACGTTTTTGTCAATATCCATATACTTTTCGTCGAGCAGCGAGGGGTGGATTTTGGCGGTAAAGCGTTCCTCGCGGTAGACCCTCGGAGAGTTCAGTACGCGCTCAAACAGCTTGCCGCCGAGCATTTCGCTCAGCTTATCAAGCTGAACGCTCTGTGCCTGTTCTTCGCTGAGCCTGCCTGATTTTACAAGGCGGTCAAGCTCCGCGGAGATATCCTCTTTCGCGGCGGCAAAGTCACAGTACTGCAAAAATCGGTGGTGAGCCGTGCCGATATCAACCGACTGCGCCTTATCCGTTATAAACGACGGCTTTTTAATTACCTTTTCAAAGTAATCGTCGCTTTGGCTGTGGGCGATTTGCGAGGCTGTAACCTTCTGCGGCAAATCCATAATGTCGGCGTTGGGGTACTTAAATTCAAGGTTTTTTCTGAGGATTTCGGCGTAGTTTATTTTTTCGGGAATTTCGGTTTGCGCGGCAATTTCGGTTATTTCCTCAACCACGCTGACAGGCTGAATTACATCGTCAAATGACTTAATCTCGGTATAACGCCACTCGGGGTAATTTTCCGCCGTTACCGCTTCGGCGTGGGGCAAAACCTGCTTTCTCACCGACGGATTGAGCAGAGCTGAGAGCATAGTCCACTCGAACATAGACTTACACGACGAAACCGAGTAAGGCTCAACCTTATTTCCGCTTAGCTTTGAGTACACGCTGTCCTTGTATTTTTCCGCGTTGTCAACCGTGCCGATTATGTAGAGCTTTTCCCTTGCCCTTGTAAGCGCGACATAGAACAGGCGCATTTCCTCGGCAATCTGGTTACGCTCAAGCTCAAGCCTAACAGCGGCGCGCGGAAGCGTGTTGTAGCGCAGAACGCCGATTTTGCGCTTTACTCCGAGCCCGGCGCGGCAATCAAGAAGAACGTCGTTGTTAAAGCTGTTGCGGTTAAACTGATGAGCTGTGTCCGCGATGAAACAGACGGGGTATTCAAGTCCCTTTGACTTGTGTATGCTAAGCACCCTGACGCCGTTCACGGTTGAAGAATCCGCGTTTGAAGCGGCGTCAAGCGTGCTGCCGGTCTCTATCATCTTGTCGATAAAGGCGATGAAATCCGACAGGGATTTATAGCCGTGCTTTTCAAAATCACGCGCGTAAACACGCAGAAGGTTGATGTTTTTCTGAGCGGTTTGGGCACCCTTGACCGCCGAGGTTATCGCGCCTAATGCTGTGGTGTCGAGCAGTCTGCCGATAAGCTCGTCAACGGTGCAGACGGATGAAAGCTGTCTCAGCTTTTTAAGCTCGGTTAAAAAGCCGTCGATTTTAGTGTTTGTATCCCTGTTTTGGCAGAGCGACGAATACAGGCTTACGTAGCGGTTTTTCGCCCTGATTTCAGCGAGCTCGTCGGGTGTAAAGCCGTAAACCGGGCTGCAAATTACCGAGAGCATAGGGATATCAAGGGACGGATTGTCGATTATTCTGAGCAGGTTAAGAAGCAGCTTTATCTCGGTGGAGTCAAAGAAGCTGTCGGCGTCCTCGCAATAGGCAGGCACGCCGTTGGCGATTAGCTTTTTAACAAACTCAACCGCTCCCTTCTTTTTGCCCTCTTCATCGGAACTGAACTCTCCGCCCGAGCTTGTGTTCCTTAAAATTACCGCGAAGTCACTGAATTTTGCAGGATGTTTTATGCCGTTTTTATCCGTCACGATAAAGCCTTCCGACTTTAATTTATGAATCTGCGCGGCAATATAGGACGCTTCAAGCTCAACCTTAGAGGTATCGTCGGGAAATGCGGACTTTTCTATCAGCGTGATCTCGGTCTCGCGGTTATCGGCGTCATCGTAGGCCGCGCCAACATAGAGGTATTCGTCCGTGGTGTAGTCCATTTGAGCCGCGCGCTTGGACATCAGCCGTGAGAAAATAAAGTTTACCGTGTCGCAGACCTGAGAGCGGCTTCTAAAATTCTTATCGAGAATTATAACTGCGGGATATTCGGGATTTTTCCTGTCATACCGTGTGCAGTTTTCCTTTCTGTCAATAAAAATCTGCGGTCTTGCCTGACGGAAGCTGTAAATGCTCTGCTTAACATCGCCAACGGTGAACAGGTTGTTTCCGTTTGAAACGCAGGTAAAAATCAGCTCCTGAACCTCGTTCACGTCCTGATACTCGTCAACGATTACCGCGTCAAAACGCTTTGTGATTTCATTTGCCGCGGCGGTTTTTACAAAGCCCTTTTCATCGCTGTACTCAGCCAAAAGGCTGACGGCAAGCTGTTCAACGTCAGAAAAAGAGAGGATATTTTTATCGTTTTTCAGCTTTTGATAAACCGAGAGATACTCCCTTACGATGTCAAAGAGCACCGAAAGCAGCTGCTTCATTTCGACAAGCTCGCTGTCCGCCTGAACCTCGGTATAGTCGTACTTTTTAATCAGCTTTTCAATCTCTTTTTTTACGGCGGTACGCTTATCGGCTACGGATATTTTTACCGGGTGGTCGGTGTAGCCCTTTGGCGCGCGGATGTTCTTTTTAGGTGAAAAGGTCTTTAGGAAAGCTGTCATATCGTCCCAGTTATCGTCTTTAAGAACCGTTAACAGCTTTTTGAGCCAGCTTTTTTCCTCGCGCACCGCGTCAAGGAATTTTTCCGCGAGCTCGGGCTCGTTTTCAAGCGACCTTTCCGCGCTGTTCATAAGGCTGATCAGTCGGTTAACATCGTCCTCAATGCTGTTTATGATGATTCTGCCCCAAATTGACCTTGAAAAGCAGCTCTCGCTGTAGCTGTTCAGCATATTGTCAAGCCAAACCCCGGGGAAAGGCTGGGTTGAGAGAAAATTACGGATATCAATTACGGTTTTGCGAAGGGGCTGATCGCTCTTTTTTGCTGAGGAAAAGGCGTTTAACAGCCGTGTAAAGCCGTCTTTGCCGTTATTGTAGAACTTTTCAAAGGTCAAATCGAGTGCCTTGTTGCTGAGCACGTCAAGCTCGCCCTTGTCGCCGATACGGTAGTCGGACGAAATATTAAGCGCGTGAAAATACTCCCTTACAATGTCGCCGCAAAAGCTGTCGATTGTAGAGATATGCGCGTTTAAAAACCTCTTTTTTTGGTTTAAGAGAGACGGATTATAGGGATCGTTTTTAATAAGCTCGTTGATTTTTCCGCTGATTCTCTGCTTCATCTCCGACGCGGCGTCCCTGGTAAAGGTAACGACAAGCAGCCTGTCGGCGTCTACGGGGTTTTCCTCGCGCGTTATAAGCTGCTTTACGCGCTCAACCAGCACAGCGGTTTTGCCCGACCCTGCCGCTGCCGAAACCAGCACCGAGCCCTCGGTTGAATTTATCGCGTCAAGCTGGCTGTCTGTCCACTCAGGCATTGAGCTCACCGCCTTTCTTTGATAATTCTTCAATCAGCTTTTGTTTGTCAAAGCCCGTTACGGCGTTTCGCGGCTCGCTTTGGCGGTAGGCGCAAACGCTGTCATAGGGGCAGTAGGTGCAGCCGTCGTAGGCTCCCTTTAACGGTGAAGCCTCGATTTTTCCGTCGTATAGCCGGTCGCCCATATCGCCGATGGTTACGTCAATCCTGTTGAACACCGCGTTAAATTCTTCGGCGGTGAGCCTGCTGAAAATATCGCGCCCTGAAAATTCGAGCTTTACGGGGATATAGGTGGCTGAGTCGGTCTTGTCCATTCCGTGGAGCACAGTGCGGTCGTCGAGCACTACTCCCTTCATTTTCAGCTTCTTGTTAAGCTCCTTTTTAATTTGGTCGTCAGCCAAATTATCGGCGGAAACAGGCGTGATTGCCGCAGGCATATAGAGCACCGCTGAGGGCGTGATCTCGCCGTAACGCTGTTTGCCGGTAACGTCGATTGAATGCAGGTAAATAAGCATTTGCAGGTTTACTCCGTACAGAACGTCGCTTAATTTAAAATCCTTGGGACCTGTTTTGTAGTCGATAACGCGCAGATATTTTACGCCGTCCTTTTCCATAACGTCTACGCGGTCAACGCTTCCGCGCACAGACACGGTTCTGCCGTTTTTGAGTTTTACGGTGTACTCGGGAATTTCGCCCGATATATTCAATTCGCAGTCGGCAACGTCAAAATCGCTCTGCGAAAGCTCCTCAATGATGTGCTTTAACAGCACAAAAACGTTTGAGCTGATGTTTTTAAGCTCGTACATAAAGGCGTTTGTTTTGTTCTCCTCTCCGCCCAGGTAGGTCGCGAGGTAGTCCGAGAGCGAGTCGTTTATAAAACGCTCAATCTCGCTGTCCTCCATAACGCTGTACTCCGATTTGTCAAATTTATCAAAGAACAGCTCCAAAATACGGTGTACAAGCGTTCCGAACTCCATCGGGTTAATCTCTGCCTTATAACGCTTGCGGATTCGCAGTCCGTAGTTGCAGAAGTACGAAAACGGACAGTTGCTGAAGTTTTCGAGCTGAGAGGCGGAAATGCGCAGGTTTTCGCCGAAGAGCTTTTCGGCGTTTTGTTTATTTTCAAGCCTGAACGGAGAGCTTTGCACGGCACGGCGCACAGCCTCTGCCTTTGGCTTATATTCTGAATTACTGTTAAAAAATTCGCCCAGACCGGTAATGTCTTTTCCGCCGAAAAGCGAACGCGCGTACTCTTCAAACGCCGGCTTGAGCGCGAGCATATTACCGGATTTATCGTTTTCGAACGCGGTTTTGTCGAGTACAACGATTTTCGGCAGAGCGGCGGCGGTATCCTCGGCAATTTGAGAGGGCTTGAACTTTTCGCCCTTTAAATTGAGCGTGGGATATGTTATATACAGCCTGTCCGACACCGAGGTGATACAGCAGTACGCCATATACGTCTCAAGGTTTGAAGCACTCGAGTAGTCCTCAACAAAGTTGAGGTTGTTTAGCGCGAGCAGCTTTTGCTCGTAGGAAGAAAACAGTCCGGTGCTCTTCGGCGCGGCAGGAAATACGCCGTCGTTACAGCCGATTACAAAAGCCGCCTTGTGTGAAGAAATCCTCACGCGCTGGGCGGTTGTGACGGTTACGCAGTCCAGCTTACGCGGAATCTCGGCAAAATCTATGGAGCGGATTTGCTTTGACAGAAGCTCGTAATAACGCTTTGCGGAGAGGTTTTTTTCTCCGATTACGGCTACGGTTTTGTCGAGAGCGTCCATCAAAAGCTCCCAAACGCGGATTTGCTCAGAGGCGAAATCTTCCTCGCCAAGGTCAGAAAACTCGTCGTAAAGCCTTCTCAGCGCGTCGGGAACGCCCATATCCTCAAGCAGACGGTAAAGCAGGGTTGAAATCTCTTTGCCGGTTTTGTCCTTGATGTCCGATTTGAATGTTAATAGCGGCTCAACAACCGAACGGCGCACGTTTTCGGCGGCTTCAAGTGCTTTTTCGTCCGCCTTGGTAAATTTTTCGGCAAAGCCCGAGGGATTTTGCGTGAACTCCTTTTTAAAGCCCGAATTATTTACATTCCAGATGTAAACATAGCCCTCAAAGTCGCCTATGTCGTCGGGGGAATTGGCGGTTAGACCGGTTTTAAGCAGAGATAAAATATCCTCGCGCTCGAAGTTGTCGAGGATAATTCTGAACACGGAATTTACAAACCTGATTACCGGCTTTACGTCCGCGTCCTTGCGCGAATCCATAAAATACGGAATGTCGTACTTCTCGAAAATCACGTCCAAAATGCCGTTGTAATTGTCGGTTTCGTGGCAGATTACCGAGATATCGGAGTATAAAAAGCCCTCGTCAATTATCAGCCGCTTAATCTGCCTTGCTATGTACTCGCATTCGTCGTAAGCGTCACAAGCCTGATAAATACTGACATTTTCGGGATTTTCGGGGTAGACGAAATCGGGCTTGCGGTTGCGGAAGGCGTAGGCTTCAATAGTTTTGAGCTCATCATTGTTAAAGCGCGTGCACTCAGTCAGCTTAACCGGTGCTTTAATGCCTATAAAGTCCTTATTCGCTATGGCTTTAATGCGCTTGTAGGTATCATTACAGGTCGCGAAAACATCCTCCTCCCCTGTCTGTTCGGGGTCGAGGGTCAGGGCGATGAAGGTCTCTTTGCACCTGCCCATCAAAAGCCTTATCAGCTTTAGCTGTTGGGCGGTAAATCCGCTGAACGAATCTACAAAAAGCGTATAGCCGTTGAAGATGTTATTATTCTCTAAAAGAATATTATATACCCTGTCAAGGTCGTCGAGAGGGTCGATGTAGCTCTGCGATACAATCGCGTCGAAGCTGTCAAAAATCAGCGCGGATTCATTCAGCTTTGTTTTTACTGTTTCGTCCTCAATATTTTCCGCTGCCGCGCGGAGCATATCGGTGGTGACAGAGGACTTTTTGCACTCCTTAAGCGTCGCGATCATCATATCGGAGACGCCCTTGTTTTTGTCCTCGCTTAAAAGCGTCAGCCTGCCGCTGAGCTGTTCAAGCGCGAGGCTCATAATCACGCTGCGTGTGCCGTCGTCAATCACATTTTTAGGTAGGTGTGAAGTCTGCTCAAAAACACTTCTGCACAGGCTTAAAAAGCCGAAAACGCTGACGTTTTTGGAGTTTTTTGCCCCTAAAAGTTCAAAGAGTGCTTTTTCGGTTTCAAAGGTGCTCTGGTCGGGGACGAGCATAATGATTTTGTCGTTGCCGGAAAGCACCATTTCTTTAATTTTGCCGTAGATATAAGAGGTTTTGCCGAAACCGCTTCTTCCCAAAATAAACTGAAGCATTTTATCCTCCGTTAAAAAGTGAGCTGAGCCTTTCAAAAAGCTCGACCACCTTAAATTTGTATTCGTATTTTTCGTTTTTTACAACGTCGTATTCGTTATCGCTCAACGCCTGCTTTGCCTTTTTGTCCTGCTCCACAGCACTCGAAAGGCAAATTGACGGGTACATCACGCACCACCAGTTGTGCCCCTCTCCCTTTCCGAGGGTAATTCTCAGGGCGTCGTACATTCCCGAAGGCAGTGTGTAGGCACTGTATTCACGCGTGGTGAAGTACATATTTTTTATCTCGGCCTTGGCGGTGTAATTACAGCCGAGGCGTTTAAGCTCGTCGTTTGCGGCTTTTTCTATTTCACTAAGGTTTTCCGCTGTCAGGCTCTCTGCCTGCTCCTTTGAAGCGGCATTTTTGAACATATTTTCCGTGTATTCCAGCACCCTGTCGCGGACTTTCAGCTTAATACTCTGGTCGTATTCGCTGTCGGAATTTGCGAGGACGTGAAGGCGAAACACGTCGTTTGAGATGTTTTCACACTGCGCCTGGAACGGAATTACAGAATAAATAACCGCGATAATAAACGCGGTGCAGATTGATTTTACAATTAGCTTCATAAACAAAAACCTGTCCTTTCTTTCAACGGGATTATGGACAGGTTAAG
>CAMNHG010000043.1 GCA_946539105.1 uncultured Clostridia bacterium
CCGAACGCGCGCAAAAATTCTTGCACACGTTTGAGTTTGAACATATTAAATAAAGCAATTGAAAGGAAGATTTCTATGAAAAAATCTATTTTTGTAAAAGCATTGGCTATTCTCACGGCGACTGTCCTGCTAATCGCGTCTTTTGCAGGCTGCGCAGGCAATGAAAGCGGCGCGTCAAACAGCACAGCAAGCACTGCTGATAAGGCGGATAGCAGCACGGCAGACGTTGTTTACCGCACGCTTGACGAAATCAAGAGCAGCGGAAAAATTAAAATCGGCGTATTCTCCGACAAAAACCCCTTTGGTTATGTAGATGAAAACGGCGAATATCAGGGCTATGACGTTTACTTTGCAAACCGCCTTGTAAAGGATTTGGGCGTTGACGTGGAATTCGTGTCCACCGAAGCGGCAAGCCGCGTAGAGTTTTTGGAGACCGGCAAGGTTGATGTTGTTTTGGCGAACTTTACCGTAACCGATGAAAGAGCCGAAAAGGTTGACTTTGCTCTTCCCTATATGAACGTAGCCCTCGGCGTTGTTTCCCCCGATAGCAGAGTTATCAAGAGCCTTGACGAGCTCAAAGCCAACGACGAGGTTATTGTAATCACAGGCACAACCGCCGAGACTTATCTTACCGAAAAATATCCCAACATCAAGCTCCAGAAGTACGACACTTACGCCAACGCGAAAACCGCTCTTGAAAACGGTCAGGCTGCCGCGTGGGCAAACGATAACACCGAGGTAATCGCTTATGCGCTTCAAAATAAGGGCTACACCGTCGGTATTCCCGAGCTCGGTAGCAAGGACACCATCGCTCCTGCTGTTTCAAAGGGCAACAAAACGCTGCTTGATTGGATTAACAGCGAAATCGAAGCACTCGGCAAGGAAAACTTCTTCCACGCCGATTATGAAGCAACCCTCACCGGCACCTACGGTAAGGACTACGAGGAAAAGCTTGTAGTCGAAGGCGGTAAGGTGAACTAACATAAATAATTATATAGGAGTAATCATCATGAAAAAAATCACAGCAATTATATTGGCAGCAGTTCTGATACTCACCTCTGCAATCGGTTTTGCAGGCTGCTCGTCAACCTCAAAAACACTCACAATCGCAATTCCCAACGATACCACAAACGAAGCAAGAGCACTTCTGCTTTTAGATCAGCTCGGTTACATCAAGCTCAAGGACGGCGCCGGTATTACCGCTACGCCGAAGGATATTGCCGAAAACCCGAAAAACATTGAGTTCAAGGAGGTAGAGGCGGCTCAGGTTCCCAACGCAAAGCAGGATGTGGACTACGCTGTCATCAATTCAAACTATGCAATCGAGGCAGGCTTAAACCCTGTTAAAGATTCGCTCGGCATTGAGGGCTCGGCGTCAGCCTACGGCAACATCCTTGTCGTCAAGGAAGGCAGGGAAAAAGAGCCCAAGCTGCTCGCGTTAAAGGCAGCGCTCGAAAGTCAGAAGGTTGTAGATTTCATCAATAAAAAATACGACGGCTCTGTTGTAAGCGTTGTTGCCAACCCCACAGACGGCTACGATTCCTCAATCGACTATAACGCGATAAAGGGAGAAAAAATCACTATCGCGGCTTCTCCTACACCTCACGCCGAAATTCTGGCAGTTGTAAAGGATATACTCAAGGAGAAGGATATTACGCTTGACATCAAGGAATATACCGACTACGTTCAGCCGAACAACGTTGTTAACAGCGGCGAGCTCGACGCAAACTACTTCCAGCATCTCCCTTATCTCGAGGACTTCAACGCCGAAAACGGTACAAAGCTTGTTTCCATAGCGACAATCCACGTGGAACCCCTCGGTCTTTACGGCGGCAAGCAGACAACCGTTGACGCACTCAAATAAGTTTTACATCCCTTTTCTTTCGCGCCGACTGTTTTGCTACGGTCGGCGCGTTTTCAAAGAAGCGTTACAGACAACGCTGACAGAAAGGCGGTTATTATGATAGAATTAAAAAACCTCTCAAAAACCTTCTTCACAACCGACGGAACGCTCGACGCGCTGAAAAATATCAACATTACAATACAGGACGGCGATATTTTCGGAATTATAGGTATGAGCGGAGCAGGAAAGAGCACGCTTGTGCGGTGTATCAATTTGCTTGAACGCCCAAGCTCAGGCAGTGTTTTGGTGGACGGCGTAGATTTGGGAACACTCGGCAACAGGGAACTCAGAAACATCCGCCGTGACATAACCATGATATTTCAGGGCTTTAATCTGCTTATGCAGCGCACTTGCCTGAAAAACGTATGCTTTCCGCTGGAGTTGGAGGGCAAACACGCCAAGGAAGCCAAAGAGCGCGCGTTGGAGCTGCTTGAGATCGTCGGCTTGCGCGACAAGGCAAATTCCTATCCTGCGCAGCTTTCGGGCGGTCAGCAGCAGCGCGTCGCCATTGCAAGAGCGCTCGCGACCAATCCCAAGGTGCTGTTGTGCGACGAAGCGACCTCTGCGCTCGATCCGAAAACAACGCAATCTATCCTCTCGCTGATTAAGGAGATTAACGAAAGGCTGGGTATCACGGTTGTTGTTATAACGCACCAAATGAGCGTCATAGAGGAAATTTGCCGCAATGTGGCAATTTTAGAGAACGGCGAGGTGGTGGAGCAAGGCGAGGTCAGCCGTATTTTCAGCGCCCCGAGGTCGCAGGCGGCAAAGCATTTGGTATTTCCCGACGGCGAGGAAACGCTTTCAAACCGAAAGGATTCGCACGACGTTCTGCGTGTGATATTCAACGGCTCAGCGTCCACCGATACTCCGCTGATTGCCAAGATGGCGGTTGAAATCGGCGTTTGCGCAAACATACTGTACGCCTCTACAAAGAGCGTCGGTGACAGGGCGTTCGGCAGTATGCTGCTCAGCTTTCCGAATGACGGCGTTACCGCCGCGAGAGCGGCAGATTATTTGCGTACATTAAACGGTATCACGGTAGAGGAGGTAAGGTAATGGGAGATTTATTTTCACAAGAGGTGTTGCAGGAAACATGGGATATTGTGGTGAACGATATGCCGCTCGCGTTGTGGGAGACCTTTTACGTTACCGTTCTCGCCACCCTTTTTGCGGTCGTTATCGGTCTGCCGCTCGGTGTTTTGCTTGTTGTCGGTGAAAAGGACGGCATTTTGCCTTTGCCGAAACCTCTTATGGGATTTTTGAACGTGCTGATTAACGTGCTTCGCTCGGTGCCGTTTTTGATATTGATGATTTTGGTATTCCCTTTGACGCGCCTAATAGTCGGCACTATTGTCGGTACAACTGCGTCCGTTGTGCCGCTTGTAATCGCTGCGTTTCCGTTTGTAGCAAGATTGGTTGAAAGCAGCCTGCGCGAGGTAAATCCCAACATCATTGAAGCTGCGCAGAGCATGGGCGCGTCGCCGTTTCAGATTATAGCCAAGGTTATGATACCCGAAAGCGTGCCGTCGCTGATTTCAAACGTTACAATAGCCGTCACAACTGTACTCGGCTACACGGCAATGAGCGGTATAATCGGCGGAGGCGGTTTGGGAAAAATCGCAATTAACTACGGCTATTACCGCTATAAATATCTGGTAATGCTGATTGCCGTTGTGATTTTGGTGCTGCTGGTGCAGATTTTCCAAAGCGTCGGCACACGCCTTGCAAAATCCACCGACAAGCGGTTGAAGATTAAACAATAGGAGGAATAAAAATGGCACAACAACATCATTTGGACTTTTCTACCCGTGCCGTACACGTCGGCAACGAAGTGGATAAAGAAACGGGCGCTATCCGTCGTCCGATTACAATGGCGAACAGCTACGCCTTGCCGTATGATCCAACAGATATGAATTGGTCGTCGGCTGATGGAAATTTATATACTCGCAACGGTGGAGCAAATCAAAAGTATTTACAGGAAAAACTCTCGTCCTTAGAGGGCGGCGAGGACTGCGTGGTGCTGGCAAGCGGCGTTGCGGCTCTGTCGGGATTGTTTTTCTCCTTGTTGCAAACCGGCGATCATGTGATTTTTTCGAGCGTGACATACATTGCGGTTTATCGACTTTTAAACGAGCTTTTTAATAATAAATTCAACGTTGAAACTACGATTGTAGATACATCCGATTTGGAAGCCGTCAAAGCGGCGATAAGACCTAACACAAAGCTGATACATATTGAAACGCCGGGCAACCCAACGCTCAGTATTTCCAACATAGAGGAGATTGCAAAAATTGCTCACCAAAACGGAGCCTTGCTCTCTGTAGACAATACCTTCGCTTCCCCTTACAACCAGCGCCCGATTGAGCTTGGTGCGGATTTTGTTGTTGAAAGCCTTACGAAATATATCAACGGTCACGGTGACGCAATGGGCGGCGCGATTATAGGAAAAAAAGAGTATCTGGATATCATCCGCGCGCAGGCGCAGGTTAATCTCGGAGGGACAATCAGCCCTTTCAACGCGTGGCTGATTATGCGCGGCGCAGTCACCTTACCTCTGCGTATGCAGCGGCATAATGATAACGCGCTCAGAATTGCGCGTTGGCTGGAAAAACAGCCCGAAATCAGTTTTGTCGCCTATCCGGGACTTGAGAGTAACAAGGGATACGAAATTGCCGAAAAACAGATGATTAACGGCTTCGGCGGCGTGCTTTCTTTCGGCTTAAAAGCTGATCACGATACACATAATCGCTTTGTGCAAAATCTGAATATCATAACCTCCGCTGTTTCGCTCGGTCACGATGAGAGCCTGATTGTCTTTCTCGGCGAAAATGACGAGCGACAGTATCTCTATCCCGAAGAGTTTCACAATGGATTCTTCCGTTTCAGCGTAGGAATTGAGGATGCTGATGACCTAATAGAAGATTTAAGGCAAGCGCTTCAGTATACTGGTTTGCAGTAATATTTACATCCTGAAAAATGCGTTTGTTTGATAATTTGATTTGGGTATGCTGACAGAGCAACAGAACGCAATCCTTCAAAAAATCAAAGACAACCACACAGAATTGATAAACCTCGGCGGCGCGTTTCGTCGGGGTTTCTCTTTAACTGTCAGGTTGATGGTTGAAGCGATGAGTTGCGAGCAAACCTGACGCGACCTGTATCGCCCCGTGTCGCGCGAATAAAATGTTGGGGAAAAGTGTAACCGCCATTGATGAATAAAGCCCACACAGCCGATTTGTCGCAGCGTATGGGCACAAAAAAGGCACAAGCTCAGAGTCCGTAGGGATTCTAAGCTTGTGCTTTTTGATTATATCGCAGTACTGAAGCTATGTGTTTTGTGCGACAAAAACGAGCCGCGTGAAGCGTTTGTATAGTACCTTACATAATCTTAAATTGCAAGAGTATTTTTAATTTATTTCCATTTTGATTTGTCAAAATCTGAGACACGGTAATCAAAGAATACGGATTTATCCGCCGTTCCTCTTTCAGTTAAAAAGTAACTAAATATAGATTAAGAAAGCGCCGTGTTCTTTGTAGATGAAGTCGAGAAATATTTGCATACACAATACAATCAATAGGATAGCCGCGCCTTGCGATATAGGCGCGGTTTTTGTTTGTTAACCGAAGGGCTGGCTCAAAACTCTTTTGAGTTTTGAGCCAGTCAATTCTTTTCCGATGATTCATTATGCTGTCCGGCGTAGATTTCGTTTAGGAACTCTATTAGCTCATCTTCATACTTCAGCCTGCAAGCTGTTATATCTTCAATTTTGTTGCCGTCATGGTCGTAACGGTTCTGAATATACAGCATAATATCACCGTTTTAATTATTGACGTTTTTTAAAAATTTAATCGAGAAAATCGAGGGTATCAGTTTTTTTAATTTCATTTAAATTTTTTCTTGACAAGGAGCGGAAATCTAAGTATAATAAAAGCAGTTAGCAGTAGCTAACTGTGTAATACATAGCTTTCCCGAAACAGGCATCAATAGCGATGCCTGCGTTAGGGGAGGGCGGATTGCGGATATTTTATGCTTCAAAAGGCAAGCTAATATTAATAATAATTTAGGAGGACACAAATATGTGCTATTCAACAATTGAAAAGGTTTACGCAAGACAGATTATAGATTCCCGCGGCAATCCCACCGTAGAGGCTGAGGTAACTCTCTCAGACGGAACGGTTGCTCGCGGCGCGGCTCCCAGCGGAGCTTCAACAGGCGAGTTTGAGGCTCTCGAGCTGCGTGACGGCGACAAAGCGCGTTACGGCGGCAAGGGTGTTATGAAGGCGGTTGAGAATGTAAATAATATTATCGCTCCTGCGCTTGCAGGCGCTGACGCTGCCGATATTTACGCCGTAGATAAAATTATGCTCGACCTCGACGGTACAAAGGACAAGAGCAAGCTCGGCGCTAACGCCATTCTCGCGGTATCTATCGCGGCTTCAAGAGCGGCGGCAGGCTCTCTCGGACTTCCGTTGTACAAGTTCCTCGGCGGAGTTCAGGGCACAAAGCTGCCTGTTCCGATGATGAACATTCTCAACGGCGGCGCTCACGCTACAAACACCGTCGATACGCAGGAATTTATGATTATGCCCGTAGGCGCTCCCACATTCAGCGAAGCGCTCCGCTGGTGCACCGAGGTTTTCCATGCGCTGGCTAAAATTTTGAAGGACAGAGGTCTCGCTACATCCGTAGGCGATGAAGGCGGCTTTGCTCCCAACCTTTCATCAGACGAGGAAACGATTGAGACTATCCTCGAGGCCGTTAAGCTCGCAGGCTACGAGCCCAAAAAGGACTTTATGATTGCCATGGACGCGGCATCATCCGAGTGGAAGAGCGAAAAGGGCAAGGGCTTCTATCATCAGCCGAAGTCCGGCAGAGATTTCACCACCGACGAGCTTATTGACCACTGGGAAGCGCTTGTTGACAAGTACCCGATTATCTCAATCGAGGACGCGCTTGACGAGGAGGATTGGGAAGGCTGGAAGCGCCTGACCGACCGTCTCGGCAAAAAGGTACAGCTTGTCGGCGACGATTTGTTTGTTACCAACACCGAGCGTCTTGAAAAGGGCATTACAGGCGGTTGCGCAAACTCTATTTTGATTAAGCTCAACCAAATCGGCACGGTTTCCGAGACCTTAGAGGCTATCAAGATGGCGCATAAGGCAGGCTATACGGCTATTTCCTCTCACCGTTCAGGCGAAACAGAGGACACTACAATCGCAGACCTTGCGGTTGCGCTGAACACCTGCCAAATCAAAACCGGCGCGCCGAGCCGTTCCGAGCGCGTTGCGAAGTACAACCAACTTCTCAGAATTGAGGAAGAATTGGGCAGTGCGGCTCAGTATCCCGGTATGAACGCGTTTAACGTTCAGAAATAATGTAAGACTGACTAAGGCTTCGGAATTTTATCGTCCGGAGCCTTATTTCATTGATAATTCGGAGGAGATGTTATGGAGCTCTCTGTAATAGCAGGCGTTTTAATACCGTTTTTCGGAACATCGCTGGGCGCGGCGTTTGTGTTCTTTATGAAGAAAAACCTCAGCCGCGGAGTGCAGCGCGCATTAACAGGCTTTGCGGCAGGCGTTATGACAGCGGTTTCGGTCTGGAGCCTGCTTATTCCTGCTATGGAACAGAGCGGATTTATGGGGAAATTTGCCTTTGTTCCTGCGGTTGTCGGCTTTTGGGCAGGAACAGTATTTTTGCTAATACTTGACAGGACAATTCCGCACTTACATATGTTTGCCGACAAAGCCGAGGGACACCGAAGCAGGCTTGCAAAAACCACAATGATGTTGCTTGCGGTTACGCTTCACAATATCCCCGAGGGTATGGCTGTCGGCGTGATGTACGCAGGACTGTTGTCGGGCTCGCCGCAAATTTCAGCCGGCGGCGCGTTCGCGCTGGCAATCGGTATTGCGATTCAAAATATCCCCGAGGGAGCGATTATCTCAATGCCGCTCCGTGCCGAAGGAAAAAGCAGGCTGTTTTCGTTTGCCGGCGGTGTAATTTCGGGAGCGGTCGAGCCAATCGGAGCGTTGCTCACCATTTTGGTCTCATCGCTTATGGTACATATTATGCCGTATTTGCTGAGCTTTGCGGCAGGCGCGATGATTTACGTTGTGGTAGAGGAGCTTATTCCCGAAATGAGCGAGGGAGAGCACTCGAACATAGGTGTTGTTATGTTTGCTTTAGGGTTTACCGTTATGATGATTTTGGATGTTGCGTTAGGGTAAAGAACTCAATCTTTCTTGACAAAAATAAGCGCGAAATATATAATATAATAAGAAATCACGGAAGTGATTTACTTTTTTGTAACATAGTTAGTCTGAGCTAACTTTTTTGACAGAAAGGAACAGGAATATGAAACAGCACAAGTTTTGGGCATTGGCAACAGTTGTATGTTTTGCTATGACTTTTATCACAGGTTACAAACATAAATAAATCAGGAGGAAATTAATATGACAAAATTCGGAAAAAACGCTCTTATCTTTTTGGGAGGCGTACTGTTCGGTACGGCAGGAATTAAGGTGCTCTCAAGCAAGGACGCGAAAAAGACCTATACCCATTGTACCGCCGCGGCTCTCAGAGCCAAGGACAGCGTTATGAAAACCGTAACAAAGGTTCAGGAAAATGCAGAGGATATTTACGCCGAGGCAAAGCAAATCAATATTGAACGCGAGGAAAGCGAACAGCCCGTAGAGCTTGAGCTTGATGATGTAAAGCCCGCGGAGCCTGAAAAAGAACCCGAACCCGAAAAAACGGTAGAAGAAAACAAAGATGAAGCTTAAAATTCTTCACCAAATCAAGGGAAGGCTCAGAGTACATATTCTGAATAAATACAGCCAAACGGATTTGGACAGGATTTTGTGTATTTTAAATGCCAAACCGCAAATAAAACGCTGTAAGATTTACTACGCGACTAATGATATGACGGTGGAGTACACGGGCGATAAAAGCGAGGTGCTAAACCTGCTCTGCTCTATATCGCCTGAAAGCGGCGATGTCCCCGAGCATGCTCTGAACGCTGTAACAAGCGCGAGAGAGCTGAAAAAGAAATACACCGCAAAGCTGATTAAAAAGGTCGCGGGGCATTATGTCCGCAGCTTTTTGATTCCGCGGTATATCCGCATCGCGATTTTGACCGTAAAGGCGGCGCGGTATGTTTGGAAGGCTTTAAAATGCCTGTCAAAGCGCAGGCTTGAGGTTTCGGTTTTGGACGCGACCGCGATAACCGTTTCACTTTTCAGGCGTGATTTTAAAACCGCAGGTTCGGTGATGTTTATGCTTGAAATCGGTGAGATTTTAGAGGATTGGACGCATAAAAAATCTATCAGCGATTTGGCAGGAAGCATATCATTAAACATAGAAAAGGTTTGGCTTAAAACAGTGGGACAGCCTGTATTGGTAAAATCCTCGGATATAAACACAGATGATGAAATTATCGTAAACGCAGGCAGTATGATACCGTTTGACGGAGTTGTCAGCTGCGGCGAAGCTCTTGTTAATCAGTCAACGCTGACAGGCGAAGGCGTGCCTGTAAACAGAACAGCAGGCGCGACGGTCTACGCAGGAACGGTTATAGAGGAAGGCGAGCTGACAATCCGCGTCACAAAAAACTCGGGTTCAACTCATTACGATAAGATTGTCTCGATGATTGAAGAAACCGAAAGGCTTAAATCGGGCGTGGAGAGCAAGGCGGAGCACCTTGCCGACAGGCTTGTGCCGTTCACCTTTTTAGGCACTGCCGCGGTGTGGCTTTTGACGCGGAACGTAACAAAGGCGCTGTCGGTGCTGATGGTCGATTTTTCCTGCGCCTTAAAGCTTGCCATGCCTGTTACGGTTTTGTCGGCCATCAGAGAAGCAAACGCCTGCGGAATTACGGTCAAGGGCGGTAAATTCCTTGAAAAAACCGCAAGCGCAAACACAATAGTTTTTGATAAAACGGGTACGCTTACAATGGCAAATCCTACGGTTCACAGCGTCGTTTCATTTTGCGATAAAAGCCCCGACGAGCTGTTGCGTATTGCAGCCTGTCTTGAAGAGCATTTTCCGCACTCTATCGCAAACGCGGTTGTCCGCGCGGCTAAGGAGAAAAACCTTGTCCACGATGAAATGCACACCAAGGTTGAGTACGTAGTGGCGCACGGTGTAAAGTCAACAATTGACGGCGCGGAAGTGTTAATCGGCAGCTACCATTTTATCTTTGAGGATATGGGCGCGGCTGTACCGCTCGGAACAGAACTGCGTTTGCTTGATATTTCAAAGGAGTATTCGCGGCTTTATCTGTCCGTTGACGGTTGGCTCGCGGCGGTGATTTGCATTGAGGATCCGCCGAGGGAAGAAGCGCCAAAGGTAATCGCCGGACTGAAAGAGCTCGGCTTTGAGAATATTGTAATGATGACCGGCGACAGCAAGCACACCGCCGCGGCAATCGCCGAAAGAGTCGGAGTTGACCGCTATTATGCTGAAGTTCTGCCCGAGGAAAAGGCGAAGTTTGTTCAGGCGGAAAAGGCAAAGGGCAACACGGTTGTGATGATTGGTGACGGCGTGAACGATTCACCCGCGCTCTCAGCCGCCGATGTCGGCGTAGCTATTTCAAACGGTGCGGCGATAGCCAGGGAAATTGCGGACATCACAATTTCGGAAAATGATTTGAGCAGTATTATAACCCTGCGAAAGCTCAGCACCGCGATGATGAAGCGGATTAATTTTAATTACCGCTCAATTCTGTCAATAAACAGCGGATTAATCGTCCTCGGCGTAGGCGGCTTTGCACAGCCCACAACGACCGCCATGCTCCACAACGCCTCAACTCTGGGAATCGGCTTGCTCAGCACCCAAAAATTGCTTTAAGTATTTGTTTTAGGGGGAAAATGAAATACGGACTATTAAGGCAACACCGCACAATTCAAGGTGCACGGCTTGCTTGAATATTATTCCGTCAGCTTGCCCAAAAAATCTCGGCAAGGCGTCAGCCTTACCTTGATTTATTTGTACAACCTGACGAAAAATCTTGCTGCGCAATCCGCACACCTGAATTATGCGGTATTGCCTTAAATTC
>CAMNHG010000044.1 GCA_946539105.1 uncultured Clostridia bacterium
TGACTTATCATAAAACACCAAAGTATTTTTCAAAAAAAGCCTTCAACTTCTCAATAACCGTTTGCTTCTTCTCCGCGCGGTTGGAGTTGCCTCCAAATCGGCGCATAGGGGGAAGGAGGCTGTCGATACCGACGCCGGTGGTTTTAAGTTCACCGTCGCGGAAAGCGTTGTCAACAAACTTCTTTGTTTCGTCTGCTTTAAGATTTTCTTCCGTGATGATGACGTCGATTTCTTTCTCCTTCTGCTCCTTGACGAACGTGCGCCAGTCGTCAAAAACATCGTCCATCTCGTTAACATTAGCGATGAAGGTTTCAATCAGCTCCTTCTTACTTCGCAACTCGGAGCTGGCGTCTACCGCACGGCGGATATCGACCACAATCTCCTTATCCTCGCAGTTGCCATCCTTATATTTTTTGACAAGCATGAGGATATAGTCAATGTTAATCTCAATCTGCTTGATGAGCTCAACCTCAAAGACAATATCTTTTGTGATGTCCTCCTTATCGCCGTCCTTTTTCTTTTTCCACTCGTCACGCAAATCCTGATATCTGCCGAGATATGTCTGCAAATCACGTTCGGAGATTTTCTCTTTTCCTGCAAACTCATCAAAGGACAACAAAAGATTTCGCATACGGAGCAAAGCACCAAACAGCAGAATAAAATCACGCTGATTCTTTTCGCCGATGATAGCAGGCTCGGACAACGGGAACCTTTCAAAAAGCTCGTTAATCATATCCGTATATCCGGGCTTTGGCTTTCCCTTATCGTCCACGTAACCGTAGTAGTAATCCTTGAAGCCTTTGAGCAGTACCACACCGCCGGCTTCTCTGTTGCCGAAGAGCGCAATAGCGTCTTCAACGCGCTTCTGCAAACGGCGGAAGCATACGATATTACCAAAAGTCTTAATCTTGTTCAGAATTCGGTTAGTACGGGAGAACGCCTGAATCAGTCCGTGGTATTTCAGATTTTTGTCCACCCAGAGCGTATTCAGCGTGGTCGCGTCAAAGCCGGTGAGGAACATATTGACCACGATAAGCAGGTCAATTTCTTTGTTCTTCATCCTCAACGACAAATCCTTGTAATAACTCTGGAAACCGTCATTATCGGTGCTGTAATTCGTGTTGAATAGCTTGTTATAATCATTTATCGCCATCTCGAGAAAATCGCGTGAGCTTTGGTCAAGCCCAGCGGTGCTCTCGGGATTTTCTTCGTCCAGAAGGCTGTCGTCAACCTCCTCGTTGGCGGCATAGCTGAATATCGTCGCAATCCTCAGTTTTTTGGTTGGGTCAGCTTCCATTTGCTTTTTGAATTCGTTATAATAAAGCTTTGCCATCGGGACAGACGCGACCGTAAAGATGGAGTTGAAGCCGCTTATTCTCTGTTTCTGCTTAATCTCCTCCACAGCGCCGTTCTTTGCCGTTGCGACCTCATTTACATTTGTCAGCACATTGTAAACGTAGGTTTTATCTCCCCGGTAGGTCTTTTGGTCAAAGTGGTCGAGGATATATTTCGTCACCAGTTCAATACGCTCAGGTGCCATAAAGGGCTTTTCACGGTCAATATCGTGCACCTTTTTATCGTCAATGTCCGGCTCCGCATCCATCGTCTTAATGTAGTCCACACGGAAGGGCAGAACATTCTTGTCGTTAATTGCGTCAACAATCGTGTAGGTGTGCAGCTTATCGCCGAAGGTCTGCTCAGTGGTGGCGAAATGCGGATTCTTCACATGACCTGCATTAGCAGGGAAGATAGGCGTACCGGTGAAACCGAACATATGATATTTTTTGAAGTTTTTGACGATAGCGGCGTGCATATCTCCGAACTGACTGCGATGGCATTCGTCAAAGATAATGACAATGTGTTTTTGATAAACCTCGTGACCTTTATTTTTCGCTATGAACGTTGAAAGCTTTTGAATCGTCGTGATGATAATTCGCGCGTCGTCGTTCTCCAACTGCTTTTTCAGGATTGCGGTTGAAGTATTGCTGTTAGCGGCGCCCTTCTCGAAACGGTCATATTCCTTCATGGTCTGGTAGTCGAGGTCTTTTCTGTCCACGACAAACAGCACCTTGTCAATGCCGGGTAGCTGTGAAGCAAGGCGTGCGGTCTTAAAGCTCGTCAGCGTTTTGCCGGAGCCTGTCGTATGCCAGATATAGCCGCCGCCCTCGATAGAGCCGTACTTCTTATAATTGGTTGCCACTTCAATGCGGTTGAGAATTCGCTCGGTGGCGGTGATTTGATACGGGCGCATAACCATCAGCATATTCTCACTGGTGAAAATACAGTAACGTGTCAGGATATTGAGGATGGTATGCTTTGAGAAAAACGTCTTGGTAAAATCGACCAAGTCGGGAATGATACGGTTGTTCGCGTCAGCCCAGAACGAGGTAAACTCAAAGCTGTTAGAACTCTTGCTCTTTTTCTTGGTTGCATTTGCTTCGTGAACAGCGTTCCAACGGGTGGTGTTGGAATAATACTTTGTGTTTGAACCGTTGGAGATAACGAAAATCTGCACATACTCAAACAGTCCGCTGCCGGCAAAGAAACTGTCGCGTTGATAGCGGTCAATCTGGTTGAACGCCTCGCGGATGGCAACGCCGCGGCGTTTGAGTTCAATATGTACCATCGGCAGACCGTTGACAAGGATAGTCACGTCATAGCGGTTATCGTGCTTAGCACCCTCGCTTTTGCTGACCTCATACTGGTTGATGACCTGCACAAAGTTGTTATGGATATTCTTCTTGTCAATCAGCAAAATGTTCTTGCCTGTGCCGTCGTCACGGCGCAGAACCTGCACATAGTCCTCCTGTAAACGCCTCGCCTTTTCAGCGATACCGACGTTAGAATTGGCGATACAGTCAGAGAAAAAGCGCGTCCATTCGCTGTCCGAGAATGTATAGTTGTTCAGCTTTTCGAGCTGAGTGCGAAGATTGCGTTTCAATTCATCCTCGGTGTGAATCTGCAAGTATTCATATCCCTGCGCTTGGAGCATACGAATAAGCTCCGCCTCAAGCTGTGCCTCGGTTTGATAGCTCTTGGCGTTTTGCTCAACGGGAGTGTATTCGGTTACGACAGTGTTTTCTTTTGATTCGGTTACGATGTTAAAGTATGACATAGCTATCACCAAATTTCTTCATATGATCTCAAGTGTGTAAATGTAGGGCAATCGTTTCCGGAAACTATATTCATCAATTCCAGTTGATTGTCAATGATTTTGTACAGTACAAAATTATTGTAGTATATCGTAGTTAGATAGGTTTCGTAATCCGGTAATACCTTGCTGCGATACCGAAACGCACTAACAAAATCATTTTGCAAAGCTTTTGTCAATAATTCAATCTCATTTACGGGATGTTGATTTTCCGTAAAGCTAAACTCATAAGGATAGAACAACAATAAATTTTTCTTGGTTTCTAATTTTTTCAGAAAAATCTGTATATCTTTTTCGTATGGCAATAAATCTGTATTGCTTCTGATCCTTTCTAAATCTTCCAATGATGTTTCACGGAGAGCAGCGTGCATTCTTGTAACTGTCATTTCTTTTTCTCTGTCAAGAAAACTTGCTTTGCTTTCATGGCTGATGGTTACACCATTCGTCAATAAAGTATATTGATTAGAAAAATTGCTTGATGCTTTCATACGCGACTGGCTGGCAATCAGTTTGAAATCAATCCCATAATTGCCGGAATAAGCGTCGCACTCCGCATGTGCCTGATCTCCCTGCCACACAAATTCTTTTGGATGTAGCTTTCTCATTTCTGTTGAATGATTCAAAAGCTCCACCATGTAGAATTCGTAATTGCATAGGGGATCGTTTTTAACAAAGTTTCTGACTGTTACCGGAGCTTCAAGCATCCTCAGCATTAATTCAGGTTTCACTTGTTCCAACCTCTTTAAAAGTTAATAGTTTATCTCTGTAATATTCATACTGTTTTTGCCGGGCTTCGATTTCGGCAGGCAAGCCAATATTCAGATCGCAACAGATTGCTTCAAAGTTATCTAATACATTGACTATTCTTTCTTGGACTTCAATATTTGGAACAGGTAATTGTAATTCTTTCAACTGACCTGCTGTTATCAGCGGTTGACCACCGCCTTTGGCGAATTGATTAAGGCTTTTATTGACTAAATAATGATAAATATACTTTATCGAATAACCTGTTTTTATATCTATTATCAGCGTATTATCAGATACGTCATATTCACCGTCTGCTATATGTACATATCCGGCATTTGCCCCAACACGCGCAACTAATATTTGTTTTTTGCTAAATACAGGAACATTGGTTTTTGCGATTATTCCAGTTGAGCCATAAACAGGATACTTTCCGCTTTCTGATCTGTTTTTATTTTTGCCCGAAGCTATAGAATCAGACACATCTTTTAGCTTTTTCATTTCTACATTTGTATTAAATGTCAGCAGATTATTCCTATAATACTCATACTGTTTCTTTCTGTTGGTAAGCTCTGTGGTAAGCTTCGTAGTAAGCTCTGTGGTAAGCTCCGTGAACTTGTCCAAAATCCTGACAATCTCAGTCTGCACTTCAAGCGGAGGGATAGGACAAACATATCTCATTACAGCTGCTTTATCACCTCTGGGCATTTTAGCACCTTTTGAATTTTGTATATCATAAAAGAAAAACTTTTCTGATGATAGAACATAATACAAGAATTGGGGAATAACTATTGTTTTATCATTTATATGAATAGTTAATACATCGCCATTGGTTCCACCATTACAATCAGCAAGCCATATTTTTCTTAAGTAAGGGCGAATGTTTCCGATTAAAATATCATCACGTTCAAATGCTATTACTACATCAGTGTTTGGCAAAGAAGCGGCTGTTGTTCTTCCGGTTTTGTTCTGCAAAAGGTTTTCAACCCCGATATACTCATCAACAGTAATATTAGTTATTGGAATTCTTGCTTTAGAGTATTCAGCAATTTCGCCAAGCGATTTATGTTCCACCCCATTTGGGCAAAGCTGTTCAATTAATTGTTCGAGCTTAGTCATATTTTCACCTGCTAAAGCTTTATTTGATTTAATATATTTCTTTCTGCACTTGTATTTACTATATCCGAATAAAGATTATCTATCCTATCTACAATTTCAGAAACATCTTGTTCCGGGTCAGTAAAGTACATTTCTGATAACTCTTTACCAGTTTGTTCAGCTAATTTCTTTTCGATTTCATATGCTGCTAACGAAGTATTATAAAATAGAGCATTAAGTAAATCGCAATAGCATAAACAAAACTTCTTAAACTGTTTTGCGGATTCACCAGTAAAAATCAGCTCCGTTTCCAATGCAACTCTATGTAACCACACGCATTTTTCGTTAAACGCTATGCGATTATCAAAATTAAGCGGATTGTCAACAACATGCTCTACATCTTTTAAAAATGTTGTTTCAAGGTAATAGCCACAATATATTTCCCAAGTGAAGTTTTGCTTATCAAGTGATGTAATAACGTTTCTTGAGTTTTTATACTGAGATAAGAGTGATTCTATGATATGATAATTATTTAGTCGTCTATCAAATAAATGCTGCTTGTTGCTAAGTTCTGTTTGCTTTTTTGTTTGCTTAATAGCTATTATCGATATAATAATTGCAACTACCGACAAAAAAATCTCAGCTCCAACTTTGATTATCTCAAACCAATTTATAGCTATAGTGTTTTGCATCATCATCCCTCTATCTCCGCAATTATCTTATCTATCTCCATTCTGAGGACTTCCTCGCGTTTGACGATCTCTGCGATCTCGGCGTTGAGCTTTTTGATGTCGATTACCTCGCGCGTGTCTTCCTGCTCGACGTAAGTGGAAACGGACAGATTAAAGTCGTTTTCCTTTACCTCTTCAAACGGTGCAAGGTGAGCGAAGTGTTCCTTTTCCTCCCTCAAACTGAATGCGTCCACAATCGCGGCGATATTGTCCTCGGTCAGCTTGTTGTTGTTCGTCACCTTGACGCATTCCTTCGTCGCGTCGATGAACAGCACGCTGTTGTCGGTCTTGGACTTTTTCAGAACCATAATGCAGGTGGCTATGGGAGTGCCGAAAAACAGGTTACTCGGAAGCTGGATAATGCAGTCGATAAAGTTGTTTTCTACCAGATATTTGCGGATTTTCTTTTCAGCGCCGCCGCGGTACATAATGCCCGGGAAACAGACAATCGCCGCCGTGCCGTTGGTCGCAAGCCAAGAAAGTGAATGCATAATGAACGCCATGTCTGCCTTGCTCTTGGGCGCGAGTACGCCTGCCGGAGAAAATCTCGGGTCGTTAATGAGAACCGGGTTGTCGTCGCCAACCCACTTAATTGAATAAGGCGGATTGCTGACAATCACTTCAAACGGTTCGTCGTCCCAGTGCTGCGGACTGATAAGCGTGTCCTCATTGGCTATGTCAAACTTATCAAAGCTGATATCGTGCAGGAACATATTGATACGGCAGAGGTTATAGGTTGTCAGGTTGATTTCCTGACCGTAGAAACCTTGACGGATATTATCCTTGCCGAGAACCTTGGCGGCTTTCAGCAGCAACGAACCCGAACCGCAGGCAGGGTCATAGACCTTGTTGACCTCCGTTTTGCCGACCACCGCAAGGCGCGTCAGCAGCTCCGAAACCTCCTGCGGCGTGAAGAACTCACCGCCCGACTTGCCGGCGTTAGACGCGTACATACTCATGAGAAACTCATACGCGTCACCGAACGCGTCAATGGTGTTGTCCTGATAGTTGCCGAGCTTCATATCGCCGACGCCGTTCATCAGCTTGACCAGCTTGTCATTGCGCTTGGCAACCGTTGCGCCGAGCTTGTTGGAGTTTACATCGAGGTCGTCGAACAAGCCCGAAAAATCGTCCTCACTCTCGCTGCCTTTGGCTGAGTTTTCGATATTATTGAACACACGCTCCAAAGTTTCGTTGAGGTTTTCATCGTCCTTTGCACGCGCCCGAACATTAACAAACAGCTCGCTCGGAAGAATGAAAAAGCCCTTTTCCTGAACCAAGCCATCACGCGCGCCTTCTGCTTCTTCATCAGGTAGCTGCGCGTAATCAAATTCGGTATCTCCCGCGGCGCGTTCGCCGTCGTTTATGTAGTTTGTCAAATTCTCCGAAATGTAGCGGTAGAACATCATACCGAGAACATATTGCTTAAAGTCCCAGCCATCTACCGAGCCGCGCAAATCATCCGCAATGCTCCATATCGCTTTGTGCAGCTCCTCGCGCTCCTGTTCTTTTCTAATATCAGCCATTTTGCCCCTCCGTTTTGATATTTGATAAGTTTAACCTTTGAAGCAGATACTTTTATATATTTATTATACACTGTTTTATTTAAAAACGAAATACTGATTTTTAACTTTTTGAGTTTACAGGCAAATGATTTAGTATTAAGTCAATTTATCGATTGAATTGACTGCTTTGGAAAGACCAATGCTTGTAAGCTTATTGCTTTTATATAAAAAATTGGTACTAAATTTGTGCGAAAAGTATACGGGAATGTCGTATTCTGTTGTTGATAACCTGTCCTATGTATGATATAATAATATTGTATATATAACCTTTAGCGTGGATGAGAGTAAATAACCATTTGTTGTTTAAGGAGGCGCCTATGTCAGATAAGGATAAGGAAAAAAGAGCGGAAAAAATCGAACGTGCAGGCGCTATCGCCGGAAGTGCCGATACTGTCAACCGAAACGGTAGTGCTGTCAAGGAGTTTTTTGTTGCCTACTCAGGCAAGGACAATAGCACAGGTGCGCAACATAAGCGCAGCTTGAAATCTATCTCTGAGAGCAAGGTCAATCCGAAAACAGAGGCTCAAAACAAGAAGCAGCAGGCAGGTTTTTCCGCCGAGGTTCTATCTACGGCAAAGAAGAATGCGGAGAATGCTTCCAATGGCAAAAGCAAGACAAAGAGCACGCGTACGGACGATATGAAAAAACAATCAGACGGTAAGGGCGGCGAAATCGGCGGAACCAATGATGAGCTCTATGATACTGCAGATGTAGACGCCAACGGCAATTACGTTCCGGGCACCGGCGCACAGATGAAATTTGTCGGAAAAAACGCTGAGGATTGCGGCAGAAAGCTGATGGGGAAGGACTACGATAAATACATAGATAATGATGTGGATATTGAGGTTCCGAAGGATTACTATGAAGGTGTTCTTAACTACCTGAAAAAACGTCAGCAGAATTTGGAAAAACAGCTTGAAAAATTGAAAAAAGACGGCAACACCGAACAAGCAGCAAAGGTCGCAAAAAAGCTCGACCGTGTGAAAAAAACACAAAAGCACGTTAAGCAGAGCAATGTGACCGCTAAAGAGGCTGAATTTGCCCGTAATCACCCCAAGCTGACAACCGCCAAGAATATTGCTGCCTATGCCAACAAAGCAGGTCTGCAGGCTGCGGCAGTCGGCGCTGCCGTTACTGCTGTTACTGAAGGCTTCGGCCATATTGTCAAGGTAATCAGGGGAGAAGAAAAACCTGAGGAAGCATTTAAGAAGGTTTCCGGACTTGTTGGCAAAAGCGCTTTAATAGGCTACGGAACCGGTTTTATAGGCGCTGCTATGGCAGGTGTTATGCAAAATGCCGGATCAGAGTTGATTCAGAGTATCGGAAAATCTTCGTTGCCGGCAACCATTGTGTCCGGCTGCGTGGATGTGGCTAAAATTCTTTGGAAATACGGCAACCGTGATATAGACTTTTTAGAGTGCCTGACAGAATTGGGAGAAAGCGGCGTCGGATTGATTGGTTCGACTGTCGGAGGTACAATCGGATCGGTTGTTCCCGTGATTGGACCAATTATAGGCGGAATGGTCGGTTACGCGCTTACAACAGCTTGTTACGGAACTTTTGTAGAGCTTTTTGCCGATGAAAAAGCCGCGCGTATAGAACGTGCCGAAAAGGAAGCAATAGCTCGGAAGATTATTGCTGAACAGCGTGCTTATCAGCAGGAACTCAATCAAATGATTGACAATTCGCTTAAGGAATACCGTGCCTGCTTTGACAAGGCATTGTCCGATATGAAAAATGCTCTGCTTACCGGCGACGCAAACTGTTTTATCGGCGGCGCCAATGCCATTACCCGGAAACTTGGCGGCAGACCGGCCTTTGACAATACAGACGAATTTGACGCTTTTATGCAAAATGAAGCGACATTAAAACTTTAACTCAGGAGGATATTATGTTACCGTTAATTCCAATGGTAATTGCAGGCGTTATGGCACTCGCGGGTACAGGTGCGGGCGTGGATGCCGCTGTAAAAAATAAGCGCACAAAGGACAACAACAACCGCGCTCAAGAAATTGTGGATGAAGCGCGTAGTGCAGCTGAAAAGGAACGCGAACAGGCGAAAAAAGAGCTGCAAGGCTTCGGAAAGAAAAAGCTTGAGGTTATGGACGTGTCCATAGGCGCCTTTGCGCAGACATTTGGTAAGCTGAAAAATGTTGAAATATCTGATTTTGATTACCAGAAAGATTCCAAACGGTTGAAAATGAATTATGAATCCCTGTCAGAATGGGAGAAAATGAGCGCAACAGCCAAATCTGTTCTCGGCAGTCTGACCGGAGGCATAGGCACCGGTGCTCTGATTGCGTTTGGTGCGTACAAAGCTACAACCGTTTTTGCCGCTGCTTCACCCGGCACACTTATCTACACGCTCAGCGGCGTTGCCGCTTCAAACGCAACGCTTGCTTTTCTGAGCGGCGGTTCGTTAGCAGTGGGCGGAATGGGTGTCGCCGGAGGCTCAGCAGTGTTGGGCGGAGCATTTGCCGGTCCTGCCATCTTTGTTATGGGAATTGCCTTGAATGTTACAGCACGAAAGAAGTATCATAAATCCTTTTCCAATTTGGCAGAAGCTGAACAAGCGGCAGAGGGCATGAATACAGTTAAGGTATTGTGCAGCGGTATTACCCGTCGCACGCAGCAAATGAAGGGCTTGCTGAGTGACTTGGACGATATTCTGAAAGAACGCGTGTCGGCTTTGGAAGATGTAATCGCTCGGTCCGGAACAGATTATGCCGCTTATACACGCGAGGAACGTGACGTTGCCGCAACTGCATGCGCGGTTGCTCAGGCTGTTAAACAGGTGATTGATACGCCGATTCTAAATGAGGACGGAACGTTGACCGACGCTTCTAAAAAGACTGTAGACGAATTGCGAAGCAGTTATCCGGAAAAGAAGCCGCAGGTAGAGAAAAAGGTGTGGGATGAAGAAGCTGCTAAAAACAGCAAGTTTTGTGACGCGTTTGCGGCTTCGGCATATTATTTTGCCTTGTGTGACGGCAGCATTGCGCCTGAGGAGGAAATACTTCTCGCTCAGTATGTTGACAGCTATCTGTGTGATAACAGTTATTCCGAGGAATGTTTATCCTTCATAGAGAAGGTAAAGAAAAATAATGCAATTCCGTTTTCGGAACTCACGCCTTTTCTGGATAAAATCTCAGCTGAGGATTTGGGTTCGATCCGTAGCTTTATCTATAAAATAATTTATGCCAGCGAGGGAAAGAATGCGCAGGAATCCATTGCCTATACACAGTGGAACAGGTATCAGGACAAACGCAGTATGGCAGGCTTTTAACAAACATAACTGAAAAAACTAAACGGCAGGCGCGCAAATCAGGTGCGTCTGCCGTTTTTTGCAAACATTAAAACGACTCACTGACGGACTTGGTATGCAATTACAGATTAATTTTGTCCACGCCAATTGAATTCTTGTTTACAGAAAAAATACAGCACGTATCTATCGAAAAGTGATAGACACGTGCTTTATCATTGTTATTTACTTTCTGAGCTTGCTAATTCTGACAATCGGTATTTTCCGATGATTCATTATGCTGTCCGGCGTAGATTTCGTTTAGGAACTCTAT
>CAMNHG010000045.1 GCA_946539105.1 uncultured Clostridia bacterium
CGAATTTAGCTGCGGCGCAAGCCGCAATTTAGCTCGCCGCCAGGCGAATTTAGCTGCGGCGCAAGCCGCAATTTAGCTCACCGCCAGGCGAATTTAGCTGCGGCGCAAGCCGCAATTTAGCTCGCCGCCAGGCGAATTTAGCTTAGTCAAAGAATTTCTCGTGAATAGCGGCAACTGCTTTGTCTGCGTACTTTGCGTCGATAAGAACAGATACCTTGATTTCGCTGGTGCTGATCATCTGAATGTTAATCTGCGCGTCGTAAAGTGCCTCGAACATCTTTGTCGCAACGCCAGCGTGGCTCTCCATGCCTGCGCCAACGATTGAAATTTTCGCTACGTTATCATCGTAGAGGATTTCCTTCGCGCCGAGGTCGAGCATATAATCCTTAAGCGCGTCAACAGCCTCCTGGCCTCTTTCCTTGGCAACGGTAAAGCTGATATCCTTTTTGCCGTCGTGACCGATTGACTGGAGGATGATATCAATGTTAATGCCCTTCTTTGAGAGCTTAGAGAACATTTTGAACGCGAGACCGGGGTTGTTGGGAACTCCCATAACCGAAATTCTCGCAACTTCCGTATCCTTGGCAACGCCGCTGATTAACATTTTTTCCATTCTTGTTTTCTCCTTTACTATTGTACCCGGAGCTCTGGTAAGGCTTGAGAGAACCTCGAGCTCGATATTGTATTTTTTAGCCATTTCAACCGAGCGGTTGTTGAGCACCTGCGCGCCCAGAGTAGCGAGCTCGAGCATCTCGTCGTATGAGATTTCCTTGAGCTTTGAGGCGTTCGGAACCTTTCTGGGATCCGCTGTGAAAACGCCCTCTACGTCGGTGTAAATCTGGCACAAGTCCGCGTGCATTGCCGCGGCGATTGCAACAGCGCTGGTGTCAGAGCCGCCCCTGCCCAGGGTTGTGATATCGCCGAAGCGCGAAAGTCCCTGGAAGCCGGCTACAATAACGATGTTTCTCTTGTCAAGAGCTGCCTTGATTCTGGAGGGGTCAACCCTTTTGATTCTCGCGCTGGTGTGAGCGGACGAGGTCTCGAAGCCTGCCTGCCAGCCGAGCAGAGATACCGCGTGGAAGCCGAGCTTTTCAATCGCCATCGCGAGCAGCGCGATAGAGATTTGCTCGCCTGCCGCGAGAAGCATATCCTTCTCTCTGCGCGAGGCGTTGGGGTTAATTTCCTCCTGCTTTGCAACGAGAACATCGGTAAAATCACCCTGAGCCGAAACAACAACTACAACGTCGTTGCCCTTGGCGTAGGTGTCTGTGACGATTTTCGCGACGTTCATTACGCGCTCGGCGTCACGGACAGATGTTCCGCCGAATTTTTGAACTATTAAACTCATTTGTTCTTACTCCCTTGCTTAGTTTGCTTGATTACCCAATATATAAATCACCTTTTGGTGTTTATTACATTAAATTAAAGGTCTCCCATACGGATTGTTGAGAGGATGTTTACTCCGCCGGCTGTCAGCTCGTCACACTTCTTATTAAACTCGGACATCGGCATAGCCTCGGTAATTACCGCGCCGCGCTTGCCGTCCTCGATAGCCCGAATCTTGCCGAACACCTTCTCAGCCTTAGCCGCGGCGTCCTCGCCGTTTAAGCGCAGGTACATTCCGAATACGCTGTCGTCCACGCTGATGATGTTGCTGCCGTCGCCGTCAGCCCAGAACAGAAAGCGGCGTTTCTTGAGGTGCATACAGCAGTCTACGATATCCGCGCAAACCGCGCTGGCTGTGGGCAGCTTGCCTGCTCCCTTGCCGTAGAACACAACGTCGCCTGTGCAGTCGCCCCTAACCATAATGCCGTTGAACTCGTAGTCGATGTTCGCAAGCTGGCTCTTTTTGGGAACGAGCATAGGTGCGGTTACAATGTCAATCTTGCCGTTTTCGAGCTTTTTAACCCTGCCTATCAGCTTGATTACGCAGCCGAACTTTTCGGCGAACTTAACGTCCTCAAGGGTGATGTTTGTAATACCCTCGGTATGTACGGCGTCGGGATAAACGTGCTTGCCGAACGCGAGAGAAGCGAGAATACAAATCTTGCGGCACGCGTCATGACCCTCGATATCGGCAGCGGGATTGCGCTCCGCAAAGCCGAGATCCTGAGCGAGCTTGAGCGCGTCCTCAAACTGCATACCGTCCTCTATCATTTTAGTCAGAATGAAGTTTGTTGTGCCGTTGAGAATACCGGCAATCTCGTCAACGTTGTTGGCGACAAGGCACTGGTTCATCGGGCGGATAATGGGGATACCGCCGCCTACCGACGCCTCGAACAGGAAGTTTACGTTCTCCTGTCTTGCAAGCTCCAAAAGCTCCGCGCCGTGAGCGGCAACAAGCTCTTTGTTTGAGGTAACAACGCTTTTGCCTGCCTTGATGCAGCGTTTTACGTAGTCATAAGCCGGATTAAGACCGCCCATAACCTCGACAACCACTCTGATTTCGAGGTCGTTGATAATATCGTCAAAGCTCTTTGTAAACCTGTCCGCGATGGGGCTGTCGGGGAACTCGCGCAAATCGAGCACCTTTTTTACATAAATCTCCTCACCGAGACGGGAAAAGAGCTTCTGTTTGTGGGTGAGCAAAATCTCAACGACGCCGGAGCCGACAACTCCGTGTCCCATTACTGCTACTGATACCATATTACTACCTTACCTTTCGTTTATCTCAAAATCAAGTCAATATTGCGTTCCGCGCGGCTTAGTTAGGCTGTGCGCCGTCTCCGCCGGCACCGCTTTCGCCGCCGCCCGAGCTTTGTGCTCCGCTGCCCTGGGCTTCTCCGCCGCCGCCCGAGCTTTGTGCTCCGCCGCCTTGGGCTTCTCCGCCGCCGGATGATTCGCCTCCGCCTCCGGAAGCCTCTCCGCCGGCTGAGGATTCGCCGCCTGACGCGGCACTTTCGCCGCCGCCCTGGCTGACTGCTCCGCCGTCAGAGACAGAACCGTCAGCGGAATAATCTCCGTAGCCGCTGTTCTCTCCGTAAGAAGCGTCTCCCCAGTAGGGCGAGCCGAACGCAGGCATATTGTCCTCGGTGTAATAACCTATATATTTGCCCGAAACATCATCAGTCGAAACTATAAGACCGGAAAGCGGATTGTAGGTTGCCGGAATTACGTTCGGCGACATCTGGTATTTCTTTTGTTCCTTATTCTTCAGGTACTCTCCCATTACCGTGGCAAAGAACTTGGCGGAATGGGATGTATCCGAAATTGTCGCCGGGCTGTCAAAGCCCGTCCAGGTCGCCATTACACAGTAGGGAGAAAGTCCGCAGAACCACGCGTCCTTATCGTCGTTGGTGGTACCGGTTTTGCCGACGATATCCCAGCCCTGAATCCTCGCGTACATAGCGCGCGTGTGCTGGCTGTTTTCCACGTTGTAGTGGAGAAGTCTGTTCATAATCGTAGCCGTCTCGCCCGAGTAAGCCTGCTTCGGGATAGTGTCGCGGTTATCAATGATAACGTTGTCCTCGGAGTCGGTTACATAGTAGTAGGTGTAGGGCTTGTAGTAAAGTCCGCCGTTGCCCATATACGCGTAAGCCGCCGCCATCTCTCTTACGGTTACGCCTCCGCGCATACCGCCGATTGACAGCGCGCCGGTGAGGTTCGCGTCAGCTTCGTCGAGGTTGTTAAAGCCCATCTTTGTTATCGCCTGTTCGTATGCTACGCCCGGGCCTCCGATAAGCTCCATAACCTGAACCGCAGTCGCGTTTGAGGAGTACTCAATCGCGTCGGGCAAAATCATATTGCCGAAATACGAGCCGTAGGCGTTTCGCGGACCTGAAATGTAGTTTCCGTTAGAGTCAACCTCGTACTTTTCGAGCGGTTCGTCAAGCACCGTTGACGAATAGTAAAGCTGCTTGGTATCTATCGCTATGGGGTACACAAACAGCGGCTTGATTGCCGAACCGGGCTGCAAAACAGAGCGGCTTGCCCTGTTCCACTCAAGGTCGCCGGTCTTTCTCTTTGAGCTGCCGACCGTGGCGATTATCCTGCCGTCAAAGCCCATCATAACCGAGCCTATCTGAATATCGGGGTCCGCGCTCTTGTCCATATTGAGAGCCGCCTGCTCGATGTAGTTCTGCATGCTCTCGTCCATAGCACTGTAAATTTTAAGACCCTCGGTGTAGATTTTTTCGGACGCCGCGTCTTCGCTTATGTTGTAATATGCGGCAAGGTCACGTCTGAGGTCGAAAACAATCTGATCCTCATACCAGTTCTGGAGGTTCTCGTCATCCTCGTCCTCGTCCTCTTCGTCATCGGGACTCTTAAAGCCGACAAAGGTCATATTATCGCTGTCCTGCATAGCCTTGTCGTACTCTTCCTTGGTGATTATTCCCTGGTCGTACATCTCGTTAATGATGATGTTGCGGCGTTTTTTGTTATTATCGGGGTAAATGAGCGGATTGTACATTGAGGGGTTCTGAGTGATGCCGGCGATTGCGGCGCACTCGGCGAGCGAGCATTCCTTGATGCTCTTGCCGAAGTACAGCTGGGCGGCTGCCTCTACGCCCTGGCAGTTATTACCGAAGTTAACTACGTTTAAGTACGCTTCAAGGATTTGATCCTTGGTGTATTCCTTTTCCAGCTTAAGTGCCTTGCAGATTTCGCGGAGCTTACGGTTGATGGACACCTCGTTGTCGTCGGTGATATTCTTAATCAACTGCTGGGTGATTGTCGAACCGCCGTAGGTATCAGATCCTGTCGCGAGGGTAGCTACAGCCGAAAGCGTACGCGTCCAGTCAACACCGTTGTGCTCATAGAATCTCTTGTCCTCAATGGCAACCTGAGCTTCCTTCATATACGCCGGGATATCCTGATTGCTTACCCAAATACGGTTCTCCGTACTGAACAGCTTGCGTTTCTCGACAAATTCTCCGGATTTTTCGTCCTTGACAAGAATACGGCTTGTCTGGTTCATAGACTTTGCCTTAAGGTCAATGCCCGTAGGCTCGCTCGCCAGGGCGAAAATGTAGATTGAGAGCGAAATGCCCGTGATGATTCCGGCGATTAACATAATTACGATAACGGTCAGTAAAAACTTGCCTATCGCCTTAAAAAAGCGCGCGGCTCCGCTTTCGCTCTTTTTCTTTTCCGGAACAAGCTCGGGAATTTTGCCCGTATAATTGCTGATATCGGTTTCACGTTTGTTACGCATATTTTTTCCTCTGTTCGTAAAAAATACTTTATTATACCGCCCTTGTACAGCCCGCAAGAGCGTAATTATAATTTATTATAGCACTTTTACGCAAAAAAATAAATATCTATTTTTAATTTTTCTTTAGAAAATATACCATTGACTGTGTTTAAATTTATGAAAAAGGGTGAATATTATGTTCTTTGTGTGAAAAAATAACCCCGGAACGATTATTTTGGAGGGTAACGATGAAAAAACTGATTTTAATTGCGGTTACCGGAGCAATCCTGATAAGCTGTGTGCTCATAAGCGCGGTTTTGGGAGGCTCCGCCGTTGAAAGCTCGCCCGGCCGGCAGCTTGAAGCGAGCGAAAGCGAGGACAAAACCGTGTTTACCTTAAGCGCGCAAAACGGCAGACTTGTGGTTTACAAAGAGGGAGAGGACGAGCCGTTTTTGGTGACGGACACCTATGTGAGCAGCCTGCCGAAGTCCGACAGAATCAACCTTGAAAACGGAGTTGAGGTCAAAGGCGAAAGGGAGCTCAAAAGGGCGATTGAGGACTACTGCAGTTGATTTACAAGGCATCGCGCAAATATTTCACTGTAATCAAAGTAAACAATACAATAAATTACTATTTAACACGGAGCCTCTTGGCTCAAAATCATTGACTTTTACTCCGTTTTGCGGTATGATAGATTTAATAATGCGCTGATAGTATTTTGAGTGGCAAAACCCGATTTTTACTTGCTTGACAGTGACAATATTTTGCGCGAAAAGCCTGACTGTTTTCGGCTTTTTTCGCGAGAAAAGGAGATTTTACATATGATATCCACGGTAATCGACCAAAGTCTCGGAATTGAGTATCCGATTTTTCAGGGCGGTATGGCTTGGGTAGCCGACGCTTCACTTGCCGCGGGAGTTTCAAACGCCGGCGGACTCGGCTTAATCGCCGCGATGAACTCCAACGGAGAACAGCTCCGCGCGGAGATTAAAAAATGCAGAGAGCTCACGGACAAGCCCTTCGGCGTTAACATTATGCTTATGAGCCCGTTTGCCGACGAGGTCGCGGACGTGGTAATTGAAGAGGGTGTTAAGGTTGTCACCACAGGTGCCGGAAACCCCGGAAAATATATGGAAAAATGGCTCGCGGCAGGAATTAAGGTAATCCCCGTTGTTCCCTCGACCGCACTTGCCAGAAGAATGGAAAAATTAGGCGCGTTCGCGGTTATCGCGGAGGGCGGCGAGAGCGGCGGACATGTAGGCGAGCTCACAACCATGGCACTTGTTCCGCAGGTTGTTGACGCGGTGTCAATCCCGGTTATCGCGGCAGGCGGCATCGCCGACGGCAGACAGCTTGCGGCTGCGTTTATGCTCGGCGCGGTAGGCGTTCAGGTCGGCACAAGATTTTTGGTTGCCAAGGAGTGCACTATCGCTCAGGAGTACAAGGACAAGGTGCTCAAGGCAAAGGACATTGACTCGGTTGTTACCGGCAAGCGTCTCGGCCATCCCGTACGCTCAATCAAAAACGCCTTCACCAGAGAGTATCAGAAGGCCGAGTACGACAGATCGGCGGTTTCCGATGAGGAGCTCGAAAAAAAGGCTGTCGGCGTTCTGAGAATCGCCGCGAGAGAGGGCGACGTAAAGAACGGTTGCGTGCTCGCAGGTCAGGTTGCCGGAATGATTGATAAAGAACAGACCTCGCGCGAAATCATCACCGAGATGTTCTCGCAGGCTGAGGAAGTATTAAACGGAGCGACAAAATGGGTAAAATAGCGTTTGTATTTTCAGGTCAGGGTGCTCAGTACAGCGGAATGGGCAAGGCACTCTGCGCGGAATCGTCCGCGGCAAAAGCGGTGTACGATATGGCTGACGGCGTCCGCGAGGGCACATCGCGAATGTGCTTTGAGGGCAGCACCGAGGATTTGAACCGCACCGTAAACACACAGCCCTGCGTTTTTACCGCTGATTTAGCGGCGGCAAGGGCACTTGAGGAAAAGGGAATTAAGCCCGACTGCGTTGCAGGCTTTTCGCTCGGAGAAATCGCTGCACTGGCGTTCTCGGGAATGCTGACCGACGAAGAGGCGTTCAGGCTCGTATGCAAGCGCGGAGAGCTTATGGACAAGGCCGCAACGGAAAACCCCGGAGCGATGGCTGCGGTAATGAAGATTACTCCCGGACAGGTTGAGGAAATCTGCAACGGCTTTGACAAGACATATCCCGTAAACTACAACTCACCTGCCCAGACGGTTGTCGCGACGACAAGCGAAAACGCCGAGGCGTTCTGCGAGGCGGTTAAAAAGGCAGGCGGCAGAGCGAAGCTCCTCGCGGTAAGCGGAGCGTTCCACTCGCCGTTTATGGCGCAGGCGGCTGACGGACTTGCGGAGTATATGAAGGACATCGACTTCAAAAAGCCGCAGCTCGAGATTTACTCCGACGTAACCGCTCTCCCCTACGAGGGAGATTACAAGGCTCTTGTAAAGGCGCAGGTCGAAAGCCCCGTGCGCTGGCAGAGCATTGTTGAAAATATGATAGAAAACGGCGTCGATACCTTTATCGAGGTCGGCGTAGGCAAAACCCTGACAGGATTAATCAAGAGAATCAACGGCGACGTTAAGGCGTTCAAGGTTGAGACTCCCGAAGATATAGCGGCTTTAGAGCTGTAAAGAAACGAGGTTTGACTATGAACTTTGAAAATAAAACCGCGGTAATCACAGGCGGTTCAAGAGGAATCGGACTCGCAATCGCAAAGAAGCTCGCCGAGGGCGGAGCTAACATCGCAGTGCTCTATGTGGGCGACGAGAGCGAGGGCAAAGCTGCTAAGGCTGAGCTTGAGCAGTACGGCACAAAGGTTGAGCAGTATTTCTGCGACGTTTCCGACTTTGAAAAGTCAAAGGCGGTCTGCGAGCAGGTAATCGAGGAGTTCGGCAAGGTTGACATCCTTATCAACAACGCCGGAATCACACGCGACAAGCTGGTGCTCAATATGGACGAAAAGGACTTTGACGCAGTAATAGGTGTTAACCTTAAGGGCACGTTCAATATGATTAAGCACTTCTACAAGCACTTTATGAAGAACCGCGGCGGCAGAATCGTCAGCACTTCTTCAATCGTAGGTCTTATCGGCAACGCCGGACAGGCAAACTACTCCGCCTCAAAGGCAGGTATTATAGGACTTACAAAATCCGTAGCGCGCGAGCTTGCAGGCAGAAACGTAACCGTTAACGCCGTTGCTCCCGGATACATAGGAACCGATATGACAAACGTGCTCCCCGACAAGGTTAAGGAGACTATGAAGGCTCAGATTCCCGCAAAGAGAATCGGAACTCCCGAGGACGTAGCGAACGTAGTTGCCTTCCTCTGCTCCGACGAAGCGGCTTACGTGACGGGCGAGGTTATCCGCGTTGACGGCGGACTCGCGATTTAACAGGGGGTTAGTATGAGCAGAAGAGTTGTTGTAACAGGAATCGGCGCGGTAAGCCCGGTGGGTAACGACGCGCAGACAATGTGGAAAAATATGCTTGACGGCGTGTGCGGAATCGAGGAAATCACAGCGTTTGACACCTCGGATTTAAAAGTACATATTGCAGGCACGGTAAAGGGCTTTGAGCCTGAAAAATATTTTGAAAAGAGAGAAGCCAAAAAGCTCGACATCTACTGCCAGTACGCCCTTGCGGCGGCTCAGCAGGCGGTTGACGACAGCGGTATTCTCGGAAAAATCGACGAAAACCGCTTTGGCGTTTATATCGGCGCGGGTATCGGCGGTCTTAACACCTTTGTAAACAACACGCTGGGACTTGACCACGGCGGACCGCGCAAGGTTTCTCCGTTCTTTATCCCGATGATGATAGGCAACATCGCCACCGGCAACGCGGCTATCCGCTTTAACGCAAAGGGCGTAACGCTCTCGGTTATGAGCGCGTGCGCTACCGGAACAAACTCAATCGGTGAGGCGTTCCACGCGATTAAGGACGGCTACGCCGACGCCATTATCGCCGGCGGTGCGGAGGCTGTTGTAGCTCCGCTGACAATCGCGGGCTTCCAGAATATGAAGGCTCTCTCCACCAATCCCGATCCCAAAAAGGCTTCGCGTCCGTTTGACAAGGACCGCGACGGCTTTGTTATGGGCGAGGGCGCGGGAATCCTCATTCTCGAGGAATATGAGCACGCCAAGGCCAGGGGCGCGAAGATTTACGCCGAATTTGCCGGCTACGGCAACACCTGCGACGCTCACCATGTAACCGCTCCCGATCCCGAGGGCGCGGGACTTGCAAGGGCAATTAAAATCGCGTTTGACGAGGCAAATGTCCCCGATGACGCTCAGATTTACATAAACGCTCACGGAACGAGCACTCACCTAAACGATTTGACAGAAACCATGGCGTTCAAGTCCGCCCTCGGCGACAAGGCGTATGACGCGAGCATCAGCTCGACAAAGTCGATGACCGGACATATGCTCGGAGCTACCGGCGCGATTGAGGCTATCGCGGCTGTTAAGGCGATTGACGACGGTATGATTCCCCCGACAATCAACCTCGACGAGCCCGACGAGGGACTTGACCTCGACTACACTCCCAAAAAGGCTAAGAAGCGCGACGTTAACGTTGCCGCCTCGACAAACCTCGGCTTCGGCGGTCACGACGCGTGTGTAGTTTTCAAAAAGATTTAAGGCGAAACAGCGCGATTTACGGTGCACGCCTTGCTTAAATATTAATCCGCACACATGAACTGTGCGGAATTGCCTTAACGGAGGAATTTTGTAATGATAGATATTTCCACACTTAAAGAATATATTAAGGTCTTGGAGGAATGCTCGCTCGAAAAGCTCGAGATTTCCGACGGAAAAGACACAATAAGCCTTGAAAAAGCTCACGCCGCCGCGGCTGCTCCGGCTGCCGTTACCGTTAACGCCGCTCCCGCTCCTGCTGCTGCACCTGCTGCTCCGGCTGCCGAGCCCGAAAACGGCAAGACCATCAGTGCTCCGATTGTCGGCGTTTTCTACGCCGCTCCCTCGCCCGAGAGCGATCCCTACGTTCACGTGGGCAAGAGGGTTAAGAAGGGCGACGTTGTCTGCATTATCGAGGCAATGAAGTGTATGAACGAAATTCAGGCTGAGGAGGACGGCGAAATCACCGCGGTTCTCGCGACAAACGGCGAGCTTGTGGAGTACAACCAGCCGCTCTTTGCAATAAAATAGATTTTATTAATGGATAATTGATAATGGAAAATGGATAATTTATGGCGGGCTCTGCCCGCACCCGATTTAAAAGCACCCGATTTAAAATAATACAGAGCGTTTGGTAAAGTTAATTTCGCTCCATATT